>NZ_FYAW01000007.1:0-88422 GCF_900185735.1 Stappia sp. P2PMeth1
CCAGGGTCCGATCGAGGCCGCGACCGGAACCGCGCTCGCCGCCGCGCTGCCGCGACCGGCCCCGACGGACGGCGTTGCGGCCATCGCCGCCGCCACCGGCGCGGCACCCGGCCGCAAGCCGCAGGCGGACCTCACCGCCGCGACCCTCGCCTATGCACCGGCAACCGCGTCCGCGAGCGCATCGGGCGGCAATTCCGCCGTGGCGCCGTCGCGCGCCGCCGCTCCCGCTCCGGCGACCCGCCAGGCCTCGGTGTCCGGACGCCTGCCGGAGCCGGTGATCCGCGATCCGCTGGCGCGCTTTGCCGCGCTTCCCGACCGGACCGCGCTTCCCGAAATCCTTTCGGGCCTTACCAACACCCGTACCCGGACCTTCGCCCAGCTCCAGCATCCCAACCAGCGGCGGCTGGAACTGCTGATGGCGCCGGGCGGCCGTGTCTATGCCAACCGCTTTGGCGCCTCGGCGCGCGAAGCCGCGATGCCGCGTCCCGACCGGTTCGAGGGACCCGCCATTGTCGTGCTGCCGGTGGTGTCGCTGCGCTGAGGGCAAGGTCCCGCGGTTGAAGACCTGCAGAAACAGGAAAGGCCGGCAGCGGTGATCCGCTGCCGGCCTTTCGCGTCTTGTGGCCCGGGTAGAACCGGCGGCCTGTCGTTTCGGGAGGAGACGGGCCGATGTGCCGCGGGCCTGTGGGACGGCCCTCAGGATTGCCGTCGAAGGGGGCGGGGCGACGAGGACGAAAGGGCTCCCCTGCGGCGGAAGCCACGGGGATGGGAAGCCACGCAGATGTCACGGACGGCGGCGGGAAGGGCGCCGGAGAGGGATGCCGAGAGGGGCGCCGAAACGGCTCCGAAACGGCTCTGGCCTGGCGTCAGCTCCGGGTGACCACGCCGGACCCGCCCCGGTCGAGCCGGCCGAGGCCCTCGCGGGCGATCTGGTTGGAGCCGTCGATGCCGAGGGCGCGGCTGTAGGACCGGCGCGCGTCGCTGGCCTGGCCGAGGGTTTCCAGCGCGAAGCCGCGATTGGCCCAGGCGACGGCGGAGCGCGTGTCGCGGTTGACCGCCTCGGACAGGTCCGACAGGGCGGCCTTGGGATCGTTCAGCGCGAGATAGGAAATGCCGCGCGCGATATAGGGCTCGGCCGCGTTGGGATCGAGGCCAATGGCGATGGCGAAATCCTCGACGGCCTGCTGATGGCTGCCGCGCGCCTGATGGATCAGGCCGCGATTGTGAAAGGCGCGGGCATTGCTCGAATCGCGGCGGATCGCCGCGTCGAAATCGGCAAGGGCGAGATCGTCGCGGCCCATCTCGCGGTAGGAATTGCCGCGCCCGACAAGGGCAAGGTCATAGTCCGGCTTGATCCGGAGGGCGGCGCTGTAATCGTTGACGGCGGCGTTGAGGTTGCCCAAGCGGCGGTGGACCAGCGCGCGGTTGGCATAGGCCTGGAACGAGTCCGGCGACAGTTGCAGGGCCGTGTCGAAATCCGCCATCGCCTCCTTGTGGCGCCCGGCCTGGCCATAGGCGATGCCGCGGGTGTTGTAGGCGGCCGCGTCGCGCGGGTTGGCCTTGATCACCGCGTTGAGGGAATCGATGTTCGCGGCGGAGCCGGCGGAACGGTCGACCTCGAAACCGGAGGACAGGCCGGATGCCTGGCAACCCGCCACCAGCAGGGCGGCGGAGAGGAGAACACCCCGCAGGGGGCCTGATCGAAACGTCGCCTTACGCAATGCCCACCACCTCGGTTGATCCTGTCCTGTCCCGCAACCGGCCGCCAAGGCCTTCCGCCGCAACCAAGACCTTTCGTCGCACCGGCCTTTATCGCGACGGCCTTTATCGCGACGGACACCATCGCGACGGACAATGGCACGATCGTCCAGCGCGTTCCACCCGCCGCCGGACGATGCCGGGCGACTAGAAGCCAGGCGACAAGATGCCAAGCGATTCGGGCGGAAACCCGGCGAACCGCATCGGGACATCCGCCAATTGCCAGGGCCGAACCCGCTCGCGGCGCCTCCCCGATGCCGGCACCGACCCGTATTGGCATCGACCCATACTGGCACCGACCCGTACTGGCACCGACCCGCTTCGGCCGTGGCCGGCGCGGGCCTTCCCAAACGGCTTCGCCTCCATGCCGGGCGTAACGGCCCGGGAGGGAGGCGAAAGAACCTGGGGTGTCGGCTGGACGTGGCGCGAAACACTGGTCCGCGCCGGGCCGTACTTTTAGCGGCGGGGAGCCTTGCTCGGCAGCAGGCCTTCGCGCTGGGCCCGCTTGCGCGCCAGCTTGCGGGCGCGGCGAACGGCCTCGGCCTTTTCACGGGCCTTCTTCTCGGACGGCTTTTCGTAGTGGCCGCGAAGCTTCATCTCGCGAAAGATGCCTTCGCGCTGCATTTTCTTCTTAAGCGCCTTGAGCGCCTGATCGACATTGTTGTCGCGGACCAGAACCTGCACGCGTCTTTTCCCATCGTGTTTGCACGGGATGCGGACCTGCACCCTGTGCGGAGCAATTTCAATGTGATGCGGAAGCGAAGTCGGATCACCACCGAAACCGGTCGCCATCCGGGAAGGGGCTGCCACTTGCACAAAGACAAGGCCGCGCCGCCCTCGCGTCGCCAGTCAGGGCGTTGTGTTAGCAGAGGCAACCGGGCTTGTCCACCCGCATTCACCGGTTCCGAGCCATGTTTTGCGGCTGCACAGTGGGGAATCCCGACCCGGTTCGGCACAGGGTTTCAGCGTCGCGGCGGCAAAAGCGGGCGGCCGGTTTTTCTGGACAGGATTGTAGCGAGGAACTAGGAAGAGGTCCGGCTGCCGGCGCGGATTTTCGCCCTGCGCGGCGTCCGGTGTCCATGTCCTTTGCCCGTGCGGGACCTGGTTGCGCTCTCTTCAGGCCCTCGCGGCCTGTGCGCACCGGTGTGAGCTCCGGGCACTCCCGGAGTTCAGGGGATGACCGATCCCTCCACGGCCCGGCCGGCCGGCCGGCTTTCCGCCCTTTGGCGCGGCGATATCCTGCCGACCCTGGCGCTCGGCACCCCGATCGCCGGGGCGCAACTGGCGCAGATGGCCGTCAATACCACGGATGTGCTGATGATCGGCTGGCTCGGCGCCACCGAGCTGGCGGCGGTGGTGCTGGCCTTCAACCTCTATATCGTGCTCTGGCTGTTCGGCATGGGCGTGCTGCAGGCGGTGATCCCGCTGGCGGCGCGGGCCCGCGGCGAGCGCAAGGTGCGCGAGCTGCGGCGGGCGGTGCGGATGGGCTTCTGGTTCGTCGCGCTCTATTCGATCCCGGCCCTGCTGGTGATGTGGCACACCGAGGATCTGCTGCTGGCGCTCGGCCAGGAGCCGCAGGTGGCGGCGCTGGCCGGCGGCTATGCCCAGGTGATGATGGTCACCCTGGTGCCGTCGCTGCTGACGATGGCGCTGAGAAACTTCATCACCGTGATGGAGCGGGCCCAGGCGGTCCTGTGGGCGACGGTGGCCGGAGCTGTGCTCAACGCCATGGTCAACTATGTGCTGATCTTCGGCCATTTCGGGTTTCCGCGGCTGGAACTGGTCGGCGCCGCGATCGGCTCGGTGATCACCTCGACGGTGACCTTCCTGCTGCTGGTGGCCTATGTGCTGCGCCAGCCGCATCTGCGGCGCTATGGCGTGTTCGGGCGGATCTGGCGGTCGGACTGGCCGAAGCTCCTGGAGATCGTCAAGCTCGGCTGGCCGATCGCGGTGACGCTCCTGGTCGAGGTGGCGCTGTTTTCCGGCACGTCGGTGATGATGGGCTGGATCGGCACCATCGACCTTGCGGCGCACGGGATCGCCACCCAGTTCGCCTCGATCGCCTTCATGGTGCCGATCGGCATCGGCCAGGCGGCGATGATCCGCATCGGCCTGGCGGCCGGGCGCGGCGACCGCAAGGCGGTCGGGCGGGCCGGCTGGACCGGCTTCAACCTCGGCATGGCCTTCATGAGCACGAGCGCCATCGTCTTCCTGCTGATCCCCGAGACGCTGGTCGGCCTGTTCCTCGACTTCGGCAATCCGGATGCGGCAAGCGTCCATGCCATCGGCATCAGTTTCCTGGCGGTGGCGGCGCTGTTCCAGGTCTTCGACGGGGCGCAGGTGATCGGCGGCAGCCTGTTGCGCGGCCTGTCGGACACCAAGGTGCCGATGATCATGGCGGTGGCCGGCTATTGGGGCGTCGGCATGGTCGGCGCCTATGTGCTCGGCTTCCCGCTCGGCTTCGGCGGCATCGGCATCTGGATCGGGCTGGCGGCGGGCCTTGCCTTCGTCGCCGTGCTCGTCATGTGGCGCTTCGCGCTGCGCGAGCGGATCGGCCTGATCTGAGGCGGCCTGATCTGAGGCGGCCTGGTCTGAGGCGTTCTGGTCTGCGGTGATCCGGTCCGGGTCGCCGGCTCAGGCCTTGAGCGGGCGGATGCGGTTGACATGGCCCATCTTGCGCCCCGGCCGGCTCTCCGTCTTGCCGTAGAGATGCAGCGAGGCGCCGGCCTCGCTGAGGATGTCGGCCCAGCGGTCCGCCTCCTCGCCGATCAGGTTCTCCATGACCACGTCGGAATGGCGCTCGGCGCTGCCGAGCGGCCAGCCGGCGACGGCGCGCACATGCTGCTCGAACTGCGAGACCTGGCAGGCGTCCTGGGTCCAGTGGCCGGAATTGTGCACGCGCGGAGCGATCTCGTTGACGACGAGGCGCGGGCCCTTTGCTCCCTCCGGCAGCACGAACATCTCGACGCCGATGACGCCGACATAGTCGAGCCGCTCGCAGATCGTCTCCGCCATGTGGCGGGCCTCGGCCGCCAGCTCGGGGGCAAGGGCCGCCGGTACGGTCGAGGTCTTGAGGATATGGTCGCGGTGGACGTTCTCGGCGACGTCATAGGCGCGCAAGGTGCCGTCGAGGCCGCGCGCGGCGATCACCGAGACCTCGCGCTCGAAGGGCACGAAGGCTTCCATGATGGCGGCCTGGCGGCCGAGCCGGGTGAAGGCATCGCGCGCTTCCGCCGCCGAGCGCAGCAGGATCTGGCCCTTGCCGTCATAGCCGAGGCGCCGGGTCTTGAGGATGCCTGTGCCACCGGCCTCATGCAGCGCGGCGACCGCCTCCTCGTCGCTGTCGACGCGCCAGAAGCCGGCGACCGGAATGCCAGCGGTCTGCAGGAAGCTCTTTTCCTCCAGCCGGTCCTGCGAGACCGCAAGGGCGCGCGGCCCCGGGCGCACCGGCACGCGGGCGGCCAGATGGCTGGCGGTCGGGCCGGGGACGTTCTCGAACTCGTAGGTAACGACATCGACCGAGGCAGCGAAGATGTCGAGCGCGGCAACATCGTCATAGCCGGCGATGGTGTGGGTCTGGGCGACCTCGAAGGCGGGGCTCGCCGGATCGGGACAGAAGATATGGGTCTTGAGGCCGAGCGGGGCGGCGGCAAGGGCGATCATGCGACCGAGCTGGCCGCCGCCGAGAATGCCGATCGTATCTCCCGGCAGCAACGGCCGGTCGCCGGTCTTCATCATCTGCCCGTGCCCTTCCTGGTCAAGCGTCGTCGGACGGGTGCTCGGCGACCGCCTCGGATTGGCGCCGGCGCCAGTCGTCGAGCCGAGCGGCGAGGGCGGTGTCCGTGAGGGCCAGAACGGCGGCGGCGAGCAGGGCGGCGTTGACCGCGCCGGCCTTGCCGATTGCAAGGGTGCCGACCGGAATGCCGGCCGGCATCTGGACGATGGACAGCAGGCTGTCCTCGCCCTTCAGCGTGCGGGACTCGATCGGCACGCC
Organism: Stappia sp. P2PMeth1; assembly: GCF_900185735.1. NCBI lineage: Bacteria > Pseudomonadati > Pseudomonadota > Alphaproteobacteria > Hyphomicrobiales > Stappiaceae > Stappia > Stappia sp. P2PMeth1. Next base: position 5,753 of record NZ_FYAW01000007.1, read on the forward strand.
GAACACGGGAAGCGGCGTCATCGAAGCGGTCATGCCGGGCAGGTGGGCGGCACCGCCGGCGCCGGCGATCACCACCTTGAAGCCGGCCTCGCGGGCGCCGGTCGCAAAATCGTAGAGCCGCTGGGGGGTTCGGTGGGCCGAGACGATGCGCGCCTCATGCGAGACGCCGAGTGCCGCCAGCGTGTCGGCCGCATGTTTCATGGTCGGCCAGTCGGACTGACTGCCCATGATGATGGCCACTTGCGGATTTGCCTCGCCCATGCGCGCCCCTGCCTGAGGTTGCTGTTGCCGGCCGTGCCGGAAGGCCCCGCACTATAGGCAGAGCCGGGCGGTGCGCAAGGGCCTTGCGGCACGGCGCCGGAGAGCCGTCAGGGCCGGTCAGGCGATGATGTCGGGAAGCAGGCGATCCTCGAGCGTGGTGATGCGGTCCTTGAGCGCGAGCTTCTTTTTCTTCAGGCGCTGAAGCTGCAGCGCGTCGGCGCGGCCGGTCTCCACCATGGCGCCGATGGCCATGTCGAGGTCCCGGTGTTCCTGGCGCAGGCGCGCCAGCTCGATGCGCACCGTCTTGTCGTCGAAGTCGCCGTCCATGCCCGCATCCATGCCTCTACTCCAGACTTTCGGCGCAAACGCCCACCCGACCGGCGGAAGGTGCAAGGCGGATCGCCCGACCTTCGCAAAGCCGATCATCTTCAACGCCCCGGAACGCTTGGACAGGGTCCTCCCGAAGGCCAAAACGCTTCCGCCGACAGGATACCGCGATGGCGGCCCGGGCGGTAGACCCGTTGAACATCGCGGCGACGCGCGGCGGCCGTGGACAGGGTGTCGCAGGCGGCGGCCGGAGGGCCGCGGACGGGCGGATCCGCCGGAGAAAACGCTCCGTAAACCCTGCGCTAACGGCAATCGCGCAATCGGGGCAAGGACCTTCGGAAGCGTTCGACAGGGCTTGCAGGCTGTGTCACACTGATGTCGTCAAACGCGAATAGGCAAGGAGGTTATCCATGTCCCTTCAGTCGCATCTGGTCGAGTTGAAGAAACGTCACTCGGATCTTGAGCGAAAACTGGAAGAGGCGATGCGCCATCCGAGCACGGACTCGCTGGAGATCGCCAGCCTGAAGCGCCAGAAACTTCAGCTCAAGGACCAGATCGAGCGGCTTCGCTCCGGCTCTACCCTGCACTGAAGATCCTGCATTGACACGGGAAGGGGCCGCAAGGCCCCTTCGACCACAGCAGAAGCCGCGGCCTTGCCGCGGCTTCTGTGTTTTCGCGGCCCAGACTGTCGGGGTGTCATGGCGCACGGACCTGTCGGCGCGCAGGTGGGCGGCCCCAAACACGCCTCAGAAGTGCAAGGCGCGCCACTCGGGCCGGGCCAGTTCGCCGTCGCCATTTTCATCGGCGAGGCCGAAACGGGCCTTGGCGCCGGACAGGAACTCGTCGAGGCTCAGCGTCCCGTCGCCGTTCGTGTCCATGGGCGCAAAGCGCGCCTCCTTCTCCTCCTGCCGGCGTGCCTGCATCGCGGTGTTGCCGCCCTGCTGGGAACCCATCCGGAGCGCCATGTATTCGTCCATGGTCAGCTTGCCGTCGCCGTCGCTGTCCATCGCATGGAAGACGTCCTCGGCGTGGGTCAGCATCTCCTGCAGCGAGACGCTGCCATTGCCGTCCGTGTCCATGGCTTCCATCCGGGTGGCCATGCCGCCGCCCCCCATGCCCTGACCCATCCCCTGCTGTGCCAGCGCGGCCCCGCTGACCAGGGTTGCGGCAAGCGTGAGGCCTGCCAACGTGCGGCGAAGATGTGTCATGTCCTGCTCCCCGGCACCCGTGGGCGCCGTTTATTTCATGTCTTCGAACGTTGAGATCTTACTCCGAAACGCGCAAGGCGACGGGGCGGCGCGCTGTCGCAGGCGTGCCCGCCGCTTGCGGCCGGAGCGCGGTGCTCACACCTCCTTCGCCATCTCGCGCAGCACGAATTTCTGGATCTTGCCGGTCGAGGTCTTCGGCAGTTCGGTGAAGACCACATGGCGGGGCACCTTGTAGCGGGCGAGCCGCTGGCGGCAGAACTCGACGATCTCATCCGCCGTCACCTGCGCGCCGGGGCGCAGCTCGACAAAGGCGCAAGGGGTCTCGCCCCATTTCTCGTCCGGCCGTGCGACCACGGCGGCGGCCATCACCTCGGGATGCTTGAACAGCACGTCCTCCACCTCGATGGAGGAGATGTTCTCGCCGCCGGAGATGATGATGTCCTTGGAGCGGTCCTTGAGCTGGATATAGCCGTCCTCATGCATGACGCCGAGATCGCCGGAATGGAACCAGCCGCCGGCAAAGGCCTCCGCCGTCGCGGCCGGGTTCTTGAGATAGCCCTTCATCACCACATTGCCGCGGAACATCACCTCGCCGAGGGTCTCGCCGTCGGCCGGGACGGGTTGCATGGTCTGGGGATCGAGCACCGCGAGATCCTCCAGCGCCACATAGCGCACGCCCTGGCGTGCTTTCAGCGCCGCCTGCTCGGCCGGGGTGCGGGCATCCCACTCGCGCTTCCAGTCGTTGACGACGGCGGGGCCGTAGACCTCGGTCAGGCCGTAGAGATGGGTGACGTTGAAGCCGGCCTCCTTCATCGCCGCAAGCACGGCCTCGGGCGGGGGAGCGGCGGCGGTGAAGAACTCGACGATGCGCCCGGCAAGGTCGCGCTTGTCCTCCTCCGGCGCGTTGAGCACCGTCGACATGACGATGGGCGCGCCGCACAGATGGGTGACGCCTTCGTCCGCGAGCGCGTCCCAGATCTGCTTGGCGCGGACCCAGCGCAGGCAGACATGGGTGCCGGCGACCAGCGACAGCGACCAGGGGAAGCACCAGCCGTTGCAGTGGAACATCGGCAGGGTCCACAGATAGACCGGATGCCGGGCCATCGAGGCGGTCAGGACATTGGCCTGCGCCAGCAGATAGGCGCCGCGATGGTGGTAGACGACGCCCTTCGGATTGCCGGTGGTGCCGGAGGTGTAGTTGAGCGAGATCGCGTCCCATTCGTCGGCCGGCAGTTGCCAGGCGAAGTCCGGATCGCCGGAGGCGACGAACGCCTCGTAGTCGATCTCGCCGAGCAATTCGCCGGCTTGCGGAAACTGCGGGTCGTCATAGTCGATGACCAGCGGGGCGACCTTTGCCAGCGCCAGCGCCTCCTTCATCACCGGGGCGAATTCCCGGTCGGTGATGACGACCTTGCTTTCCGCGTGGTCGAGCTGGAAGGCGAGGATGGCGGCGTCGAGCCGGGTGTTGAGCGAATGCAGCACGGCGCCGGTCATCGGCACGCCGTAATGGGCCTCGAGCATCGGCGGGGTGTTGGAGAGCATCACCGTCACCGTGTCGTTCTTGCCGATGCCCCTGGCGGCGAGCGCCGAGGCGAGCCTGCGGCTGCGGGCGTAGAACTCGGCATAGGAGACGCGCTGGCGCCCATGCACGATGGCGGTCTGGTCGGGGAAGACGGCGGCGGCCCTCGCCAGGAAGCTCAGCGGCGACAGCGGTGTGTAGTTCGCCTCGACCTTGTCGAGATCGCGCGTGAAGGGGGTGCCGTTGTCGGCCATTCGTTCCTCCGGATATGCCCTGTCAGCCGGCGCTTTCTCCCCGCCGTTCCCGGCATCAAAGCGGCAAAGCCCCGTTCGATCAACTGCGTTCGGCGGCCTGCGCGATCAGGCGAGGAGGGCGCTCGCCCCATCCCACAAGAGCTTGAGGCCGATGACGCCGACGGCGAGATAGGTGATGCGGTAGAACAGCGCCGGCTGCACCCGGCGCACCAGCCAGACGCCGGCAAGGGTCGCCAGCGGGGCGAGCGGCAGCAGCACGGCGGAGGTCGCAAGGTTCGCCGCGTCGAACTGGCCGAGCGCGGCATAGGGCACCAGCTTGATCGCGTTCATCGTGGTGAAGAACAGCACGGTGGTGCCGGCGAAGCGGATCGGGTCGAGCCGCAGCGGCAGCATGTAGATCTGGTAGGGCGGGCCGCCGGTATGGCTGACGAAGCTGGTGAAGCCGGCGATCGAGCCCCAGAACCGCCCGGCCCAGGGGCGTTGCGGCTTCGCTTCGCCCATCCGGGCGCCGCCGCGCAGATAGTCGAGCGTGAAGAGCACCGCGACCAGGCCGACCAGCAGGCGGACATGGGCATCGCTGACATGGGCAGCGGTGAGATAGCCGATGCCGATGCCCAGGATCGCCGGCGGCAGCAGGATGCGCAGGCTCGCCCCGTCATATTTGCCGCGATAGGCGATCAGCCCGGCCATGTCCATGACGACGAGGATCGGCAGCATGATGCCGGCGGCCTGCACCGGCGGAATGACGAGGCTCATCATCGGCACGCCGAGCAGCGACAGCGGCCCGCCGAAGCCGCCCTTGGCCAGCCCGACCAGGATCACCGCCGGGATGGCGAAGGCATAGAACAGGGGATCGGAAACGGGATGCACGGGGGTCTTTACCGACAGGAGGCTGGCACCGAATCGACGCCCTGGCCAATCTATACGGGGGAGCAGGGCGCTGTCATGTTGCAGGACGGCCCGCCTAAGCAAACTTCCCATTCGCCGAATGTATAGGGTGGCAAGGCTTGCCTTTCCGTGCCCCGTCGCGGCAGATACGCTGAACCGCGTTGCGGAAGGCCGGGTTTCGACAGGCCGAATTTCCATAGGGAGGACAAGCCGATGACCAGCCGTTACCACGAGGTCTACGAGGCGTGGGCGCGCGATCCGGAAGGCTTCTGGGCGAAGGCCGCCGCCGAGATCGACTGGATGAAGCCCTGGGACACGGTCTTCGATCCCTCGCTTGGCGGCTATGGCCAGTGGTTTGCCGGCGCGGAATGCAACACCTGCTACAACTGCCTCGACCGGCATGTGGAGCGCGACCGCCCCGGCCAGCCGGCGATCATCTATGACAGCCCGATCACCGGGGCTCAGGCCGTCTTCACCTATGAGGAGACGCTGGAGCGGGTCAACGCCATGGCCGCGGTGCTGGCCGATCACGGCATCGGCAAGGGCGACCGCGTCATCCTCTACATGCCGATGATCCCCGAGGCGGTGATGGCGATGCTGGCCTGCGCCAGGCTCGGCGCGGTGCACTCGGTCGTCTTCGGCGGCTTTGCCGCGCGCGAACTCGCCACCCGCATCGACGATGCGACGCCCAAGGCGATCATCGCCGCCTCCTGCGGCATCGAGCCGGGCCGGGTGGTCGCTTACAAGCCGCTGCTGGACGCGGCGATCGAGATGTCCCGGCACAAGCCGGAGGCCTGTTTCGTGCTGCAGCGGGTGCAGGCCGAGGCGGCGCTCGACGGCGCGCGCGACCATGATTTCGGCGCCCTCACCGCCGATGCGCTGGCGCAGGGCCGCAAGGTCGCCTGCGTGCCGGTCAAGGCGACGGATCCGCTCTATATCCTTTACACGTCCGGCACGACGGGCCAGCCCAAGGGCGTGGTGCGCGACACTGGCGGCCACATGGTGGCGCTGAAATGGACGATGGCGAACCACTATGGCGTGGCGCCGGGCGAAGTGTTCTGGGCGGCCTCCGATGTCGGCTGGGTCGTCGGCCATTCCTACATCGTCTATGCGCCGCTGCTGCAGGGCGCGACGACGGTCGTCTTCGAGGGCAAGCCGATCGGCACGCCGGATGCCGGCGTGTTCTGGCGGGTGATTTCCGAGCACAACGTGGTGAGCCTGTTCACCGCGCCGACCGCCTTCCGCGCGATCAAGAAGGAAGATCCGGAGGGCAAGCTGATCGCCGACTACGATCTCGGCTCCTTCCGCACCCTGTTCCTGGCCGGCGAGCGGGCCGATCCGGACACCATCGCCTGGGCGGAGGACAAGCTCGGCGTGCCGGTCATCGACCACTGGTGGCAGACGGAAACGGGCTGGCCGATCGTCGGCAATCCGGTCGGGCTCGGCATGCTGCCGGTCAAGCACGGCTCGCCGACGGTTCCCATGCCCGGCTACGACGTGCAGGTGGTGGACGATGCCGGCCACCCGGTCGCCACCGGCGCGCTGGGCAATGTGGTGGTGAAGCTGCCGCTGCCGCCGGGCTGCCTGCCGACGCTGTGGAACGCGCCGGAGCGCTTCCACGCCAGTTATCTCGAAGAGTTCCCCGGCTACTACAAGACGGCCGATGCCGGCCTGATGGACGAGGACGGCTATCTCTTCATCATGGCGCGCACCGACGACATCATCAATGTCGCCGGCCACCGGCTGTCGACGGGGGCGATGGAGGAGGTGCTGGCGAGCCACCGGGACGTCGCCGAATGCGCGGTGATCGGCATTGCCGACCAGCTCAAGGGCCAGTCGCCCTGCGGCTTCGTGGTGCTGAAGGCCGGCGTCGACCGGCCGCATGCGGAGATCGAGAAGGAACTGGTCGCCCTGGTGCGCGAGCGGATCGGCCCGGTCGCCGCCTTCAAGCTGGCGATCACCGTGGAGCGGCTGCCGAAGACCCGCTCGGGCAAGATCCTGCGCGCCACCATGCGGCAGGTCGCCGACGGGGCGGAGTACCGGATGCCGGCGACGATCGACGATCCGGCGATCATCGACGAGATCGCCGCGGCGCTGAAGGAACGCGGCCTGCCGGTCGGCGGCTGAGGCCGCCGCTGCGGAAGGTGCCACGGCCCGCTGCTTCCCCAGCGCTTTCAGGCTGTCGCATCGACAGGGGCGGCGCTGCGTCCTATGTTCGCGCGCGGACGGCCCATCGCCCGCGCGGGCGGCCTGTCCCGGAATTGCGTGAACAGACAGCAGCGAGGAACTCCGTGTCCCTGGAAAACAAGGTTGCCATCGTCACCGGCGGAGCCGGCGGTATCGGCCTGGCGATCGCGCGCCGCTTTCTCGCCGACGGTGCCAAGGTGGTCATCGCCGATGTGGACGATGCGCGCGGCGAGGCGGCCGAGGCGGAGCTGAAGACCCTCGGCGAGTTGCGCTATGTCCATTGCAACGTCGCGGAGAAGCTCGACGTCCGCAACCTGGTGGCGGCGACGCTGGACGCCTTCGGCGACATCGACATCCTGGTCAACAATGCGGGCATCGTCGCCGGCGGCGACTTCCTCGAGATCGAGGAGGCGGATTTCGACCGCGTGTTGTCGGTCAACCTGAAGGGCGCGTTCCTGTGCAGCCAGGCGGTCGCCCGTCACATGGTCGACAAGGTGGCGGCGGGCGGCGAGCCGGGCGTCATCATCAACATGTCGTCGGTGAACGCGGTCTTCGCCATCGCCGACCAGGTGCCCTATTCGATCTCCAAGGGCGGCATGAACCAGCTCACCAAGGTCGCGGCGCTGGCGCTGGCGCCGCATGGCATCCGCGTCAACGGCATCGGCCCCGGCTCGATCATGACCGACATGCTGACGGCGGTGAATGCCGACAAGGCGGCGCAGACGCGGGTGCTGTCGCGCACGCCGCTCGGCCGGGTCGGCGAACCGTCGGAGATCGCGGGCGTCGCGGCGTTCCTCGCCTCCGACGATGCCAGCTACATGACCGGCCAGACCCTGTATCCGGACGGCGGGCGGCTGCCGCTGAACTACACGGTGCCGGTGGCGGCGGAGGACTGAGCGGACTTCCACCCCAGCGTGAGACACGACAAAGGCCGGGCGCTCGTGGTGCCCGGCCTTTGTCGCTCTCGCTGGCAGTGCCGGGGCCTATTCGGCGGCCGACTCGCGCCTGTCGGAGGCGGTGTCGAAGGCGCGGGCGCCGGTCTCGAACTGCAGCTTGGCGAGCTTGGCATAAAGTCCGCCATGGGCGACGAGATCGGCGTGACGGCCGCTTTCGACGATGCGCCCGCCTTCCATGACGATGATCCGGTCGGATTTGAGCACGGTGGCGAGGCGGTGGGCGATCACCAGCGTCGTGCGGCCCTGCATCAGGCCCTCCAGCGCCGTCTGCACTAGGGTCTCGCTCTCCGCGTCCAGCGCGCTGGTGGCCTCGTCGAGCAGCAGGATCGGCGCGTCCTTGAGAATGGCGCGGGCGATGGCAAGGCGCTGGCGCTGGCCGCCCGACAGGGTGACGCCGCGCTCGCCGACGGCGGTGTCGTAGCCCTTGGGAAGGGCGCGGATGAAGGCGTCGGCAAAGGCGGCGCGGGCCGCCGCCTCGATCTCGTCCCGCGTTGCCTCCGGCCGGCCGAAGGCGATGTTGTCGGCGATGCTGGCGGCGAACACGGTGGTGTCCTGCGGCACCAGGGCGATCTGCCGGCGCAGCTCGAGCGGGTCGCAGTCGCGCAAGGGAACGCCCTCGACGCGGATCGTGCCCTGGCTCGGATCGTAGAAGCGCATCAACAGGTGGAACAGGGTCGACTTGCCGGCGCCGGAGGGGCCGACGACGGCGACCGTCTCGCCCGGTTCGACAGCGAGCGAGACGTCGGTGATCACCGGCAGGCCGCTGCCCGCTCCATAGGCGAAGGAGACGTTGTCGAAGGCGAGGGCGCCAGACACGCGCTGCGGCAGCTTCACCGGTTTCGCCGGGGCGGCGATCTCCGGCTTGATCTTCAGCAGTTCCGACAGGCGTTCGGCGGCGCCGGCGGCCAGCGAGATCTCGCCCCAGACCTGGCTGAGCTCGCCGAGGGCGCCAGCCGCGAAGATCGAATAGAGCAGGAACTGGCCGAGCTCGCCGGCGGTGATGCGGCCGTTGAAGACGTCGCTGGCGCCGACCCAGAGCACGGTGACGACGCTGCCGGCGATGACGAACATGGCGAAGGCGGTGAGCAGGGCGCGGGCGAGGATGGCGGAGCGGGCGGCGCGGAAGGCCTCCTCGACATTGGAGCCGAAGCGCAGGCTCGCCAGCGCCTCGTTGGTGAAGGCCTGCAGGGTGCGCACGGCCCCCAGCGTCTCGGAGGCATAGGCCGAGGCGTCGGCCAGGGTGTCCTGCGCGTGGCGCGAGCGGCGGCGCACGCTGCGGCCGAAGGCGATCAGCGGCAGCACGATGATCGGGATGGCACCGAGCACGAACATCGACAGCCGTGGGCTCGTCACCACCATCATGGTCGAGGCGCCGAGGAACATCATCAGGTTGCGCATGGCGATGGAGGCGCTGGTGCCGACCGCCGACTTGACCTGGGTGGCATCGGCGGTGAGACGCGAGACGATCTCGCCGGAACGGGCGCTGTCGTAATAGCCGGGGGAGAGGCGGATGATGTGGCTGTAGACGTCGGCCCGCAGGTCCGCGACGATCCGCTCGCCGAGCGAGGTGACCAGATAGTAGCGCAGGGCCGAGAAGGTGGCGAGCGCGGCGGCGACGAGAATGAGCACCGAGAAATAGTTGTCGACCAGCGACGGGTCGTCCGCGCCGAAGCCGAAATCGATCATCCGCCGAATGGCGATCGGCAGCAGCAAGGTGGTGCCGGCAGCGCCCATCAATGCGGCCAGGGCCAGCACCGCTCGGACCCGGTATTTCACCAGATAGGGGAGCAGCGCGGCCAGCGGCCGCAGGTCACGCTTTCCGCCGCGGTCGGGCGCTGTGGGGGAGCCGTATCGGGACACGCTTGTTCTTGCTCTCTGTTCCTGCCGGATGCCAGCGGACCATAACGGTTTGGAGCCGTAAGTCCAACCTGTGGACGCAATCGCGGTTGTCGCGGCGCCGGCGGCTCCGCGAGGGCGCCGAACTCGGCTTTGCGGCCTTGTTTTCCGCCGATGAATGGGCTATAGGCTCGCGCTCAAGGTTTCAGGTGCCGCGCGCGCTTCCGCGTGGCCCGCCGATGAATCCGTGACTTCGTCATGCAGCGAGGACTTGCCGCCACCGGCGGGCTTGCCACGTGCGCAGGACGGGGGCACGACCACAGCTCCAACATGAATGCGCCGCGCCTCCCCAGGGCCGGTGTAAGCCGCAGGCACGGGGACGAGAAGATGAAGAAGGACATTCATCCCGACTACCACTCCATCAAGGTGGTCATGACGGACGGTACGGAGTTCCACACCCGCTCCACCTATGGCGCGGACGGCGACTCGCTGCAGCTCGACATCGATCCGCGCACCCATCCGGCATGGACCGGCGGCGACCGCCAGCTCATGGATCGTGGCGGCCGCGTTTCGCGCTTCAAGAACAAGTATGCGGGCTTCCTCGGCAACTGATCGCCGGAGCCCCGCTCCGCCCTTGCGGGTGGACGCAGACACGAAAAACCCCGGAGCCTCAGGCGCCGGGGTTTTTTGTTGGGTCTTGTCGGCTCCGCGCCGGAAGCCGGCTCAGCGGCGCGAGCCGAAAGCGGCGTTGAGCACGTCGAGCTGAACGGCGACCGGATTGTCGATCGCGGCGGCTTCCGCGTGGCGGCTCTCGTAGATCATCCGGTCGAGGTGCTGGATGCGCTCCTGAAGACGCACGGACCGCTCGATCAGGTCGCGCAGCTCCTGCGGCAGGTCCTGCCAGCCGGAGCCGCCGCGCGTCGAGGACAGGGTGTCGAGGCGCACCTTGTTCTTCTCGTTGCCGGCCTGCTCGGCCGACATCTCACCTTCGTTGACGGCGCGCTGCAGCAGCAGCCAGGACGCCATCTGCATCAGCCGCGTCGTCAGGCGCATGGATTCCGTCGCATAGGCGAGCGAGCCGGCGCGCGGCAGCGACTTCGACTGCACCCGTCCCTCGCCGTCCAGATAGGCGGCGGTTTCCTCCACCAGCGCCATGCCGTCGCGGAACAGCGCGGAGAACATCTCCGAATTGGCCAGCCGGTCGGCGAAGTCGATCGGTGCATTTCGCCGCGTGGATGAGAACCAGTCCGTCATGCGCCAGTGCCTCCTGTCCAGCCTTGTCTCGATCCCTGGCGACCGCGGTGTCCTGCCGGCGCTTCTGCGAGGCCTGGCGTGAAACGGGACACCTGTCCCAAAACGGGTCCCAGCGGTCGGGTCCCTGCTTGCTGTGCAAGCGCCGTGCCATGCCGTCTGGCGCAGGCGGCCGGCTTCTTGAGGGGATACACCGAAGACGCCGGCAAAAAAAGAGCCGCGGCGACCGCGGCTCGAAGTCATTAACAGGGAGGCGTCAAACAGAGTGGACAGGAGCCACTCGAAATCCAGAGGACTGGATACACACAGTTATGAATTGGAAAGCTTAATAATTGGTAAATGACTAAATTTTTAATGAATCCTGGCGCCTCACGCAGCGGAGCGCAAAGTCAAATTTGAAGTAAATATCGAAGGTTAACTGTGACGGAGCCCACTCAGGACGAGCTGCGGAACAGCGCATCGGCCGCCGCGCGCACGCCGCTGCGGGCATCGCGCTCGCGTTCGACGCGGGCAATCTCCCCTGTCAAGTCTTCGATGCGCCGCGTCAGTTCATCCACAGAAAGTCGCGACAAGTCCTCGCCCAGAACAATCGGAAGGGCGATGCCGCCTGTCTTCGAATCGAACTCGTCCTGCATGTCCGGGTCTCCCTTTGCCGACCGCGCCCCTCGCCGTCCGGCAGGATGTCCGCCCGAATGGGCGCTCGTCAATTGTCAGGCCGTGCGGGACGTCTTAAACCGGGACACCACAGGCAAGCGCAAGAGGACGGGTCCGATGAGCGACATTCCCCGCATGATGACGGCAATCGGCTTCGAGACGCCGGGCGGTCCCAATGTGCTGGCGCCGATGCAGCGGCCGGTGCCGTCTGCCGCCGCCGGCGAGGTGCTGATCCACATCGAGGCAGCCGGCGTCAACCGGCCGGACGTGATCCAGCGGATGGGGCACTATCCGCCGCCGCCCGGCGTCACCGACATTCCCGGCCTGGAAGTCGCCGGCACCGTCGTCGCGCTCGGGCCGCAGGTCGCCGGCCTCTCGCCGGGCGACCGGGTCTGCGCCCTGGTGCCGGGAGGCGGCTATGCGGAATATGTGACAGCGCCTGCGGGTAGCGTGCTGCCGGTACCTTCCGGACTGTCCATGACGGAGGCTGCGGCGATCCCGGAAACCTTCTTCACGGTCTGGTCGAATGTCTTCGACCGGGTCGGGCTGACGGCGGGCGAGCGGTTCCTGGTGCATGGGGGGACGTCGGGCATCGGCACCACGGCGATCCAGCTCGCCAAGGCCTTCGGGGCCGAGGTCTTCACCACCGTCGGCTCCGACGACAAGGCGGAGGCGGCGCGCCGGCTCGGCGCCGACCATGCGATCAACTACAACAGCGCGGATTTCGTCGAGGTGGTGCTGGAGGCGACCGGCGGCCACGGGGTCGAGGTGATCCTCGACATGGTTGGCGGCGACTATGTGGAGCGCAACTGGAAGGTGGCGGCGGTGGAGGGCCGCATCTGCCAGATCGCGACGCTGAACGGGATCGCCGAGAGTGTCAATTTCTCGCGGCTGATGGTCAAACGGCTGACCCATACCGGCTCGACGCTGCGCCCGCGCGAGGCGGCGTTCAAGGCGGCGATCGCCGCGCAGTTGCGCGAGAAGGTGTGGCCCTTGATCGAGGCCGGCACGGTCCGCCCGGTGATGGATTCGACCTTCCCCTTGGCCGAAGCCGCTGCGGCACATGCGCGGATGGAGAGCTCCGGACACATCGGCAAGATCGTGCTTTTGACCGGGGCCGCGACGTGATCCATGTTTGATTTCATGGCGGGGAACGCGTATAAGCCTTGCAGTTCCCCTTCCATGCGACAGATGATTTAGGCTTTGCCGGCTCCTGCGCTCACAAGTGCGGTTCCCGGCGGAGCGAACAGGAGGCATTACACATGGCGACCACTCCCTTGATGCCCAAGGCGACGGCCGTGTGGCTTGTGGACAACACGTCCCTCAGCTTCGAGCAGATTGCCGACTTCTGCAAACTCCACCCGCTCGAGGTGAAGGCGATCGCCGACGGCGAGGCCGCCCAGGGCATCAAGGGCCTGGATCCGGTGATGACCGGCCAGCTTACCCGCGAGGAGATCGAGAAGGCGCAGGCGAACACCGGCTACCGGCTGAAGCTGCAGGAGCCCAAGACCCGCGTGCCGGAGAGCAAGCGCAAGGGGCCGCGCTACACGCCGGTGTCGCGCCGCCAGGACCGCCCGAACGCGATCCTGTGGCTGGTGCGCAACCATCCGGAGCTGAAGGATTCCCAGATCATGCGCATGGTCGGCACCACCAAGCCGACGATCCAGGCGATCCGCGAGCGCACCCACTGGAATTCCAACAGCCTGACGCCGCTGGATCCGGTGACGCTGGGCCTGTGCAGCCAGATCGAGCTCGACATGGAGGTCGAGAAGGCGTCGAAGAACCTGCCGCCGCGGCCCGAGAGCGAACACTACGAGGAGACGCTGCTGCCGGTCGACGAGACCACCTCGGAGGACGCGATGGCGGCCGCCTTTGCCCGGCCCGCGCCCTCGCAGCCGAAGGACGAGGAGATCGACGCCGCCGCCGTCTTCGCCAAGCTCAACTCGCTCAAGGGCAAGGCCCGCGACGAGGATGACGACGACGACTATTAAGTCGCTCTGGTCGCGTCTGTGATACGCGGCGCGACCGTATCTCGCGCCGATCCGGGCGATTTTCGATGAAAAGAGGCCGTTTCCGGATCGGGAACGGCCTTTTGCTTTTTCCGCTGCCGGGAGTGGGCGGGCATTGACCCGGCGGCGATCAGCGCTCGGTGAGCTTCAGCTCGATGCGGCGGTTGCGGGCGAGCACCTCGTCGCTGTCACCCTCTTCCAGCGGCTGGAACTCGCCGAAGCCGGCGGCGACCAGCCGTCTGGGATCGACGCCCTGGTCGACCAGGTAGCGCACCACCGAGATCGCGCGGGCGGCCGACAGCTCCCAGTTGTTGCGGAAGCGTCCGGTCCCCGAAAGCGGGCGCGCGTCGGTGTGGCCGTCGACCCGCAGCACCCAGTTGATCTCCGAAGGAATCTGGACCGCGAGCTCCTTGACCGCGTCGGCGAGCTTGCGCAGCTCTTCTTCGCCCGCCGGATTGATCGTCTCGACACCGGAAGAAAACAGCACTTCGGACTGGAAGACGAAGCGGTCGCCGACGACCCGGATGTCGGAACGCTGGGAGAGAATCTCGCGCAGGCGGCCGAAGAAGTCCGACCGGTAGCGCGACAGTTCCTGCACCCGCTGGGCCAGCGCCACGTTCAGCCGGCGTCCGAGATCGGCGATCTTGGTCTGGCTTTCGCGGTCGCGGCTTTCCGAGGCCTCCAGCGCATCCTCCAGCGCAGCGATCTGGCGGCGCAGGGCCGAGATCTGCTGGTTGAGCAGTTCCACCTGGGAGAGGGCGCGCTGCGACAGGCGGCGCTCCTCCTCCAGCGCGCTTTCCATGCCGGCAAGGGCGCCGCCGGTCTGGCTGGCCCGGTCCGAGGAGGTGTCGAGCAGGCCCTGCAGGCGCCGCTGTTCGGCCTCGGCATCGGAGAGGTTGGCGGTCAGCGTGGCGATAGTGTCCTGCAGGTCGCGGCCGCTCGCCCGCTCCAGCGCCAGCAGTTCGGTCAGTTCGGAGATCTGGGCGTTGAGGCGGTTGAGCACCGTGTCGCGCCCGGAAAGCTGCTGCCCGAGGAAGAACTGGGCGAGCACGAAGATCGACAGCAGGAAGATGATGACGAGCAGCAGCGAGGCCATGGCGTCGACGAAGCCCGGCCAATAGTCCGTGCGTCCCTCCCGCCGTCTCATGCGCGTGCCGGCCATAGCTCTAGAGCCCTTTCGGCCAATTCGAAGTCAATTCCGCTTCTCGATCGGGGCGGTGACCCGGCGGCGAAACGGTCGCAGCGCGCCCGCCAATCGGAAGCCCTGCGGGACGGGTCATTTCGGCTCGTCCTTGATCCGCTCGAACGCCGCCGCCATGGTCTTGAGCAGGTGCTCGATCCGCTTCTGCTGCTCGGACTGCTCGTCGGCCCAGTCGCGCATCATCTGCTGCTCGCTGCGCACATGCTGGACGAGGCCCTGGATGCCCTCGGCGAGGTTGGCCATGGCCACCGCCGCGTTGCGCCCGGCTCCGCCGCCGCCCTCGGCAACGGTCTTGCGCAGGTTGTCGATGGCGAAGCGCAGTTCGACTAGGCCGGAGCCGGCGCTGCCGGCCTCGTCCGGATCGATGTCGGTGAGGGTGGTCAGCCAGTCTTCCAGCTCGTTGTAGAACCGGTTCTGCGCCTGGCTGGCCTGCAGGTCGAGGAAGCCGAGGACCAGCGAGCCGGTGAGGCCGAACAGCGAGGACGAGAAGGCGGTGCCCATGCCGGCCAGCGGCGCCTCGAGGCCGGCCTTGAGGTCCTCGAAGATGACATTGGCATCGGCGGAGCCGACATCGAGGCTCTGGATCGTCACGTTGACCGAGCCGACGGTCTGCAGCAGGCCCCAGAACGTGCCGAGCAGGCCGAGAAACACCAGCAGGCCGGTGAGGTAGCGCGCCATCTCGCGCGCCTCGTCGAGACGCATGCCGATGGAATCGAGGATCGAGCGGGTGGTGGCCGGGGACAGGATCGTGTCGCCTGCGCGGTTGCCGAGCAGCGTCGCCATCGGCGCCAGCAGCACCGGCGGGCGGCGGACCTCGATGCCGGGATCGCCGAGGCGGAAGCCGTTGACCCAGTTCACCTCCGGCATCAGGCGGATGACCTGGCGGATGGCGAGCAGGATGCCGACGACGCCGGTGCCGATGATCAGCCCGTTGAGACCGGGATTGCTCATGAAGGCGGAGGCGATCTGGCGATAGAGGATGAGCGCGATGAACGCGACCACCGCCAGGAAGATGATCATCCGGATCAGATAGACCCAGGGACTGGACAGGCTGTACGAATCATAGGCACGCGCCATGACGGCTTGTCTTCTCCCTATTGAGGACAAGCCCTTGATAGCGTGATTTTCACCGGACTGGAAAGCCGTAATGTCGCCCGCCCGCCCCGCCGCGGGGGCGAGCCTCAGCTCCGCGCGGCCTTGAGCAACTGGCGAAGCTGCAACTGGACCTGCTCGTTGCCGGCAACGATGGAGCGGGTCTCGAACATCTTTTCGCCGCCGTCGATGTCGGTGACGTAGCCGCCCGCCTCGCGCACCAGCAGCAGGCCGGCCGCCATGTCCCAGGGCGACAGGCCGTGCTCCCAGAACCCGTCGAAACGGCCGGCAGCGGTCCAGGCAAGGTCGAGGGCGGCGGCGCCGCAACGGCGGATGCCGGCGACCTCGCCCATGACGTGGCGCAGCTCCTTGAGCGTGCGGGCATGGTCGCCGACGCCGAGGAAGGGGATGCCGGTGGCGATGACGCAGTCCGGCAGGGACTTGCGCGCGGCGACGCGCAGCCGCCGGTCGTTGAGGAAGGCGCCGCGGCCGCGCTCGGCGGTGAAGAGCTCGTCCATCGCCGGATTGTAGATGACGCCGGCGACGATCACCCCGTCGCGCTCCAGCGCGATCGAGACGTTGAACATCGGGATGCCGTGCAGGAAGTTGGTGGTGCCGTCGAGCGGGTCGACGATCCAGCGGTGCTGCGGATCCTCGCCCTCGATGGTGCCGGACTCCTCCATCAGGAAACCGTAGCCGGGACGCGCCTTCTGCAACTCGGCGCGCACGATCTTCTCGGCGGCGATGTCGGCGGCCGACACGAAGTCGCTCGGCCCCTTGCGCGAGACCTGCAGGTTCTCGACCTCGCCGAAATCGCGGGCGAGGCTGCGGCCGGCCTTCAGCGCGGCCTGGACCATGACATTCAGGATGGCGGAGCGGGACATGACGGTTCCTGGAAGCTTCCTGCCGGAATTGGCGCGGAATTGGCGCGGAATTGGCGCGGGATCGGCGGTGGGTCCGGCCGCGCAAGAGGGGGCGGGACGGCGGCGGATGCGGCCGCCGGCCCGTGCGGGTGCCTCAGTCGGCGCGGCGGACGTATTCGACCAGTTCGGTGTCGACGATGATCCTCTCGCCGGCGGTGATGAAGGGCGGCACCATGACGCGCACGCCGTTCTCCAGCATGGCCGGCTTATAGGACGAGGACTGGGTCTGGCCCTTGACCACGGCATCGGCTTCGGTGATCTCCAGCGTGACATACTGGGGCAGGGTGATGCCGATCGGACGATCCTCGTGCATCTCCAGCGTCACCATCATGCCGTCCTGCAGGAAGGCGGCACGCTCGCCGACGAAATCGGCCTGGAGCTCGATCTGCTCGTAGGTCTCGGTGTTCATGAAGACCAGCATGTCTTCCTGGGGATAGAGATACTGGAAGTCCTTCTGCTCGAGGCGCACGCGCTCGACCTTGTCGGCGGAGCGGAAGCGCTCGTTGAGCTTGCGGCCGTCGATGAGGTTCTTCATCTCGACCTGGGCGAAGGCGCCGCCCTTGCCCGGCTTGACGTGCTCGACCTTGACGACCGCCCAGAGCGTCTCCTGGTGCTGCAGCACGTTGCCCGGCTTGATCTCGTTCCCGTTGATCTTCATGTGTCTTCTTCCGTTTCCAACTGTCCTGCGGCGGTTCGCTCCGCGGGGGCAATCCGCTGCCCCTGCCGCAGGCGTCTCCGGCGCCGCCTGGGCCGCCGGGCCCGTCCGGGCGGGCCCCTGGCATGGGCGCCGTTGCGTCGGCCGGGCACAATGTCTGGTGCGCGGCCTGTCCACCACACTTCCGGTTGCCAATCAAGCAAAAAGGCGGTTTTGCCGGCTCAGGGCGTGAGGTCGGGGCTGTCCTCGACGGTCAGGTCGGCCGCCGCCGCATAGCTTTCGGCGAAGGCGGTCGCCTTGGCCAGCGTCTCCAGGTCGATCGAGGCGAGCACGCCGTCCATCTCCAGATCCGAGATGCCGAGCGCGCGGGCGGCCATGTGCCAGCCGGCCGCCTTCTCCAGGTCGACCTCGCGGCCGCGCCCGAAGGCATAGGTCCGCGCCAGGCGGTTCATCGCCACCGGATTGCCGGCGCTGGCGGCGCGCTCGAACCAGTCGGCCGCTTCCGTCTCGTCCGGATCGACGCCGCGACCGTTGAAGCGCAGGATGGCGTAGCGCACCTGCGCCCCGACATGGCCCTGGCGGGCGGCGCGCCCCATCCAGAAGGCGGCGCGCTGCTCGCTGCGGATGTCGGCGGGGCCGTCGAGATAGAACTGGGCGAGCTGGAAGCGGGCGTCGACATCATCGAGATCGGCGGCCTTTTCCAACAGTTCCAGCGCCCGGTCGGGATCGAGCGGCCGTCCCTCGCCGGTGCGATAGAGGCCGGCGAGATTGTAGATCGCCTCCGGAATGCCGGCATTGGCGGCGATCTCGAACATGTCGCCGGCCTTCACCTTGTCCTGCGCGACGCCGAGGCCGTTGAGCAGCATCAGGCCATAGCGCAGGGCAGCGCGGGTATCGCCATTGTTGGCGGCCAACTGATACCAGCTTGCCGCCAGTTCCGCGTCCTGCGGCAGGCCGCGCCCGGTCTCGTAGAGCACGCCGAGCAGGGTCTGCGCAGCGGCATCCCCGGCCTCGGCACGCGGTGTCGCCCGCGCCAGGGCGGTCAGATACCAGCCGCGCTGGAAGGCGCCATAGGCGTAGTCGCGGATCTCGTCCTCGACCTGGAGGGGCAGCGGCGGCGCGACGCTGGTGGGCGGCACGAGAAGGGGAATGTCCACATCCGGGCTGACCGGGCGCTGCAGCACGGAGGAGAGCCGCTCGGCGATCTCCTCGGGCGTGGGCATCCTGCCGGCCCCGGGAAGATCCGGCGCCGGCGCGGCGGTCGCGGCGTCCGGTTCGGCAGGAGCGTCGGCGGGCGTTTCGGCTGATGTTTCGGGGGCAGCTTCGGGGGCTGCTTCGGGGGGGGTGTCCTGGGCAAGGGCAGGAGGCGCCGCCGTCCAGATGGACAGCAGCACTGCCAGCATGCCTGCCTGCCACCCTCCGCGTGCGCTCATCCGCCATCCGCCTCCGTCAGTTCGAAACGGGACAGAACCTCGTTGGCCGCACGCACCGCCGCCTCGGGACCGTCCGGATGGTTCCACACGGCGCCGCGCAGGGCGACGAAGTCGGCGCCGGTGGCGGCACAGGTCTCGACGCCGGCGAGGTCGCTGCCGCACAGGGCGACGCAGGGCGTCTCGAACATTTCCGCCCACCAGGACGAGAACTGCAGCGTCTTGGCGTGCGGCTCGACGTCCTCCTCGCGCGCCAGCAGGCCGAACATCACGTAATCGACGCCGAGTTCGGCGAGGGTCATCGCGTCATGGCGGGTGGGGATGTCGCCGGCTCCGACGATGCCGCGGGGCTGGAACGTCTCCAGCGCGCGCTTCAGGTCCTCGTCCGAGGTGTCGACATGGATGCCGTCGGCGCGGCTGCGGCCGGCGGCGCGCGAATCGTTCTGCACCAGCACAGCCGTCCCCGCCGCCTGGGCGATCGGCACGATGGTCTCGGCGATCTTCTGGAAGCCGGCCTCGCCCCAGCCGCCGTCGGTGATCAGCAGGCAGGCCACGTCGCCGCCGGCAAGGGCGGAGGCGAGGTCCTTGCAGAACCCGTCGAGCTCGAAACTCGCGGGCGTAATCAGGTAGAGGCGCGGGTGCACGGCGCATCCTTCCGCTTCGTCGGCCGGGCAATCTGAACCCGTCCCGGAATGAGGGGCGATCACGGCAAAAGAGGGGCGAAACCGCCCCTCTCGTCAAGCTCGGTCAGTCTCGATGTGCCGGTCAGGCGGTCTCGAGCGACTTGGCCCACTCGCCCTTGGCGGCGAGCCCGTTCATGCGGGCGCGGTGCAGGAAGGCGGCCTGGCCGGCCGGAACGTTCTCCGGCTTGCCGCCCCAGGCCTTCAGCGCGGCCTGCTGCAGCGCGCGGCCATAGGAGAAGGTCAGCTTCCAGGGAAGCGGGCCGGCGGCGTTCATCAGGTGCAGGTGCTCGGTCGCCTCGATGTCGGACTGGCCGCCGGACAGGAACGCGATGCCCGGCACGGCCGCCGGCACGGTGGCCTTCAGGCAGCGCAGGGTCAGCTCGGCGACTTCCTCGGCCGTGGCCTGGATCGGGGCGTTCTTACCCGGGACGATCATGTTCGGCTTGAGGATGATGCCCTCGAGCAGGATGTCCATCTGGAACAGCTCGGCGAACACGGTGTTCAGCGTCCACTCGGTGACCTCGTAGCAGGTCTCGATGTCGTGGGCCGCCGAGGGGCCGTCCATCAGCACTTCCGGCTCGACGATCGGCACGATGCCGGCTTCCTGGCACAGCGCGGCATAGCGGGCGAGCGCATGGGCGTTGGTCTGGATGCAGGTGCTGGACGGCAGGCCGTCCTCCTCGTTGATGTCGATCACTGCGCGCCACTTGGCGAAACGGGCGCCGAGCTCGTAATACTCGGCAAGACGCTCGCGCAGCCCGTCGAGGCCTTCGGTGACGGTCTCGCCGGGGAAGCCGGCAAGCGGCTTGGCGCCCTTGTCGACCTTGATGCCCGGAACGGCGCCGGCCTTGCGGATCATCTCGACGAAGGGCGTGCCGTCGGCCGCCTTCTGGCGCAGCGTCTCGTCGAACAGGATGACGCCGGAAATGCAGTCGTTCATCGCCTCGGTGCTGGAGAACAGCATCTCGCGATAGGCGCGGCGGTTGTCCTCGGTGTTCTCCGTGCCGATCTGCTCGAAGCGCTTCTTGATCGTGCCGGTGCTTTCGTCGGCGGCAAGGATGCCCTGACCGGTGGCCACCATGGCCTGTGCGATATCCTCGAGACGTTCACTCATCCGATGAGACCCTCTTCTTGCGTGCAAGCGTTGCCGCTCTGCGTTGGCGGCGTTCTATCAAAAGCGCCGCGCTTTAGAAGGCGCGGCGCAAGCTGTTTCGCCGAAAGGCTTAATTCTCGAGTGCGACGACGCCCGGCAGAACCTTGCCCTCGAGCCATTCGAGGAAGGCGCCGCCGGCGGTCGAGACATAGGTGAAATCGTCGGCGACGCCGGCATGGTTGAGGGCGGCGACCGTGTCGCCGCCGCCGGCGACGCTGGTCAGCGACCCATCGCGGCTGCGCCCGGCGGCATGGCGGGCGGCGGCCACCGTGGCGATGTCGAAGGGCTCGATCTCGAAGGCGCCGAGCGGGCCGTTCCACACCAGGGTGGCGGCGGCGTCGATCTTCGCCGCGACATTGGCGACCGAGGCCGGGCCGACGTCGAGGATCATCGCATCTTCCGGCACCGCATCGACGGCAACGGTCTCGCTGGCCGCGCCTGCCTTGAACTCGCGGGCAACGACCGCATCGACCGGCAGCACGATCTCGCAGCCGGCGGCTGCGGCGGCATCCATGATCCGCCGCGCGGTGTCGGCAAGGTCGTGCTCGCACAGCGACTTGCCGACCGAGACGCCCTTGGCGGCGAGGAAGGTGTTGGCCATGCCGCCGCCGATCACCAGCAGGTCGACCTTCTTCACCAGGTTCTCGAGCAGGTCGATCTTGGAGGAGACCTTGGCGCCGCCGACGACGGCGAGCACCGGGCGCACCGGCGTGGTCAGGGCCAAGGCGAGCGCCTCCAGCTCCGCCTGCATGGTGCGGCCGGCATAGGCCGGCAGGCGGCGGGCGAGGCCTTCCGTCGAGGCATGGGCGCGGTGGGCGGCGGAGAAGGCGTCGTTGACATAGAGGTCGCCGAGCGCGGCGAGCGCATCGGCAAAGGCGCCGTCGTTCTTTTCCTCGCCGGCGTGGAAGCGGGTGTTCTCCAGCAGGGCGACATCGCCGTCCTTCAGCCCGTCAATGAGCGAGGCGGCGGCAGCGCCGATGCAGTCCGCGGCAAAGGCGACCGGCCGGCCGAGGCGATCGGAGAGGGCGGCGGCGACGGGCGCGAGGCTCATCTGCGGCACCACGGCGCCCTTGGGGCGGCCGAAATGGGCGAGCAGCACCACCCGCGCGCCCTTGTCGGCGAGTTCGCGGATGGTCGGCAGAACCCGGTCGATGCGGGTGGTGTCGGTCACCCGGCTGCCGTCCATCGGCACGTTCAGGTCGACGCGCACCAGCGCGCGACGGCCGGACAGGTTGCCGAGATCGTCAAGGGTCTTGAAGGTCATGGTCGCTCGCCTGGATGTCTCATGCGCAACGGCCGGCGCGAGGGGCGCCGGCCGTGCCTGCCAAGTCAGATGGTCTTCGCGAAGGCCACCGCGGTGTCCGACATGCGGTTGGAGAAGCCCCACTCGTTGTCGTACCAGGACATCACGCGGACGAGGTCGCCATCGATCACCTTGGTCTGGTCGAGCGCGAAGGTCGACGAGGCGCCGTTGTGGTTGAGGTCGATGGAGACCAGCGGCTCGTCGGTATAGGCAAGGATGCCCTTGAGCGCGCCGTCGGCGGCCGCCACCAGCGCGGCGTTGACCTCGGCCACGGTGACCTTGCGCTTGGGCACGAACTTGAAGTCGACGACCGAGACGTTCGGCGTCGGGACGCGGATCGAGACGCCGTCCAGCTTGCCGTTCAGCTCCGGCAGCACCAGGCCGACGGCCTTGGCGGCGCCGGTCGAGGTCGGGATCATCGACATCGCCGCGGCGCGGGCGCGATAGAGATCCTTGTGCATGGTGTCGAGGGTCGGCTGGTCGCCGGTATAGGCGTGCACCGTGGTCATGAAGCCCTTCTCGATGCCGAAGGCGTCGTTGAGGACCTTGGCGACCGGCGCCAGGCAGTTGGTGGTGCAGGAGGCGTTGGAGACGACCTTGTGCTCGCTGGAGAGCTTGTCGTGGTTGACGCCATAGACGACCGTCAGGTCGGCACCGTTGGCCGGGGCGGAGACCAGCACGCGCTTGGAGCCGTTCTCCAGGTGCAAGGCGGCCTTGGCGCGGTCGGTGAAGATGCCGGTGCACTCCATGGCGATGTCGACGCCGAGATCGCCCCAGGGCAGGTCCTTGGGGTCGCGCACCGCAGTGACCTTGATCGGGCCGGTGCCGACGTCGATCGTGTCGCCGTCGACGGTCACCGTCGCCGGGAAGCGACCATGGACGGAGTCATAGCGCAGCAGGTGGGCGTTGGTCTCGACCGGGCCGAGATCGTTGATCGCTACGACCTGGATGTCGGTGCGGCCCGACTCCACGATGGCGCGCAGCACGTTGCGTCCGATGCGACCAAACCCGTTGATGGCAACCTTCACGGTCATGCGTGTCTCTCCTGTGGCGGCGAACCGCGTTCCTTGGGCGATTGATCTGGCCGAGCCGGGCGATCCAATACCGTGTTGTCCGGCTCCTGTCGTCTTTGGAGCGCCGTTTCACGGCGCCCGATGGCTGGTTACCGAAGCCTCGTCACGGATGCAACGGGTTCAAGCAACATATCTGGCCGATGCGCGCGCATGTCTCAGGCCTTGTCGTTTGCTGCCGTCTCCCGCATCCGCACCGCGCCGAGGGCCTTTTCCAGCACGGCCTCGGCCTTGCGCCGGGCTTCGGCGTCGAGTTTCGCAAGGTCGAGATGGAGAACGAGGCCCTCGTCCTCCTCGCTGATGGTCTGCGGATGGGCTGCGTCCGCCTCGCGCAGCCCCTCGACGGCATAGGGCACGATCTCTCCGGGAATGCCCTTCAGCGTGATCGGTTCCAGCCGGCGCACGCGCACCCGGTCCTGCACATGCGCCCAGGTCTCGTAGGAGATGACGATGCCGCCGGGCTGGGCGATCCCCTGCAGGCGGGCGGCCAGGTTCGCCTCCGCGCCGATGATCGTGTAGTCCATGCGGTCGGACGAGCCGAAATTGCCGACATTGCAATAGCCGGTGTTGATGCCCATGCGGACCTCGAACGGCTTTTCTATCCCGCGCCGGCGCCAGAGCGCGTTCAGTTCCGCCATGCGCTTCTGCATCGCGATCGCCATGTCGAGGCAGGCATTGGCATCCTCGCGCGCGCCGCGCGTCTCCGGATCGCCGAAGAAGGCGAGGATCGCATCGCCGATGAACTTGTCGACGGTGGCGCCATGCGCCTGGGCGATGGCGGACATTTCCGTGAAATACTCGTTGAGCAGGCTGGTCAGCTCCTCGGGCTGCAGATGCTCGGCCGTCTCCGTGAAGTCCTTGATGTCGGAGAAGAAGATCGTCAGCTTTTTGCGCTCGGTGGAGATCACCACGTCCTTCTCGCCGGAGAAGATCGACTTGTAGATCTGCGGCGAGAGGTATTTCGAGATCTTCATCGAGATGGAGGCGAGGAAGCCGTTCGCCTCCTCAAGCTCCGCGTTCATCCGGCGGAAATCGTTGGCCTGCCGCCATTGCAATCCTGCGAAGGCGACGCCGAAGGCGCTCGCTCCGGCGAAGTAGAGGAACAGATACTTGAAGGAGAACAGGTTCCTGGCGATCGGCTGGTGGACGGTGATGGCCTGGATGCCGCGCACGTCGCCGACCTGCCAGTCGTGCCTCGGGCTTTCGGGATGGGTGTTGTGGCAGGAGACGCAAGCCTGGCCCAGAACCACCGGAACGGCCATGCGGATCTGCCGCTCGAACAGCGAGCCGGAGAAATCGGTGGCGACCGCATCGGCCGAACGGCTCTGGCGGAAACTCGCCAGCGCGCCGGCCTCGAAAGCGTCGAGCTTGTGGGAGGCCCGGTTGGCGAAGGGCAGATCGGAGACGAAGCGGTACTCGACATCGCCGCCGCCACGGCCGGCGATCACCCCGCCCAGTTCCAGCGACAGGGTCGCCGGGATCGGGATTGCTCCCGGCACGTCCTCGTAATTGTGAACGGCGACGGAATCGCCGGTATGGGCCTGGACACGGCCGACCACGTTGGAGCCGTAATAGGCGCGGATCTCCGACACCATGGCGTTGAGGGTGCGCGCCTGGGTCGCCAGGCCGGCGTCGGAAAGGTTCCGGAGATCCAGCCAGACGGCGACCGGCAGCAGCGCGAGCGCCATGGCGATGGCAAGCGCCATGATCCAGGGACGCTCGGCAATCGAGCGCCAGAGGGCGTGAGTGGAACGGCGTTCCCCGGGGGTGGGCGACACGTCGGCGATCTCCCGATGATCGACAGGTCTTACAGCCGATCGCTGCGTCAGCGCAACGGGCAGGAGAGGGCGGCGGCGCTGCGCCGCCCGTCAGGTTGGTGCCGGAACCGCCGCTTACAGGCGGGCGTTGACGGCGGCGACCACCGCCTCGGCGGTGATGCCGAAGTGGCGGTAGAGCTCCTGATAGGGGCCGCTCGCGCCGAAGCCGGTCATGCCGACGAAGATGCCGTCGGCGCCGATGATGGCGTCCCAGCCCATGCGGATGCCAGCCTCGATGGCGACCTTGACCTTCGCCCCGCCGGCGATGTCGGAGCGGTAGTCGGCCGACTGGCGCTCGAACCGCTCCATGCAGGGCACGGAGACGACGCGGGTCGCGGTGCCGGCGGCCTCCAGCGTCTCGCGGGCCTGCAGCGCGATCTCGATCTCCGAGCCGGAGGCGAAGATGGTGACTTCGGGCGCCTCGTCGCTGTCGGCGAGGACATAGGCACCCCGGGCGGACAGGTTCTCGGCCTCGAAGCTGGTGCGCACCGCCGGCAGGTTCTGGCGCGTCAGGGCGAGAACGCTCGGCGTCTCGCTGGTTTCCAGCGCCAACTGCCAGCATTCCAGCGTCTCGGTGACGTCGGCGGGGCGGTAGAAGTCGAGATTGGGGATCGCCCGCAGCGCGGCGTAATGCTCGACCGGCTGGTGGGTCGGGCCGTCCTCGCCGAGACCGATGCTGTCATGGGTCATCACATGGATGACCCGCTGGCGCATCAGCGCCGCAAGGCGAATGGCCGGACGGGCATAGTCGGAGAACACCAGGAAGGTGCCGGAATAGGGGATGGTGCCGCCATGCAGCGCCATGCCGTTCATCGCCGCGGCCATGCCGTGCTCGCGGATGCCCCAGTGCAGGTAGCGGCCGGTGAAGTCGTCCGGCGTGATCGGGGCGGTGTCGGCGGTCCGGGTGTTGTTGGAGCCGGTCAGGTCGGCCGAGCCGCCGATCGTCTCCGGCACCACCTTGGTGATCGTGCCGAGCACATATTCGGAGGCCTTGCGGGTCGCCATGGTCGGCTTGTCCTGGGCGATCTGCTTCTTGAGCTTCGCCATCGTCTCGCCGAAGCCGGCGGGCAGGTCGCCGCGCAGGCGACGCTCGAACTCCGAGCGGCGCTCGGTGTCGGCGGCGGCAAGGCGCTTTTCCCACTCCTTGCGGGCCTGGCCGGAGCGCAGGCCGGCGATGCGCCAGGCGTCGAGAATGTCGCTGGGCACCTCGAAGGCCTCATGCGCCCAGCCGAGCGCCTTGCGGGTCGCGGCCAGTTCCTCGGCGCCGAGCGGCGAGCCGTGCACCTTTTCCGAGCCGGCCTTGTTCGGTGCGCCGAAGCCGATGACGGTCTTGGCGGCGATCAGGGTCGGGCGGTCGCTGTTGCGCGCCTCGGTCAGCGCGGCGGCGATCGCCACCGGATCGTGGCCGTCGATGGCGACGGTCTTCCAGCCGCTGGCCTCGAAGCGCTCGAGCTGGTTGGTGCTGTCGGTGAGCGACACCTTGCCATCGATGGAGATGCCGTTGTCGTCCCAGATGACGATCAGGCGATTGAGCTTCAGGTGACCGGCGAGCGAGATCGCCTCCTGGCTGATGCCTTCCATCAGGCAGCCGTCACCGGCCAGCACATAGGTGTAGTGATCGGTAAGGTCGGCGCCGAAGGTCTCGCGCAGATGGCGCTCGGAGATCGCCATGCCGACGGCATTGGCAAGGCCCTGGCCGAGCGGGCCGGTGGTGGTCTCGATGCCGGCGCCGTGGCCGTATTCGGGGTGACCGGCGGTCAGCGCACCGATCTGGCGGAACTTCTTGAGCTGGTCGAGGGTGAAGTCCTCGGAGCCGAGCAGGTAGTGGACCGCATAGAGCAGCATCGAGCCATGGCCGGCCGACAGCACGAAGCGGTCGCGGTCCGGCCAGTCCGGGCGGGTCGGGTCGTAGTGCATCACCTGGGTGAACAGCACGGTCGCGATGTCGGCCGCGCCCATCGGCAGGCCGGGATGGCCGGACTTGGCCGCTTCCACGGCATCTGCTGCGAGGAAACGGATCGCATTGGCCATGCGATTGTGCTTTACGAGATCGGTCATCTGATTCCGTTCGTCCCTGTCGGTGGCCCACGCGGGCTACTCGTCCGTGATGCGGGCACCGCACGGGTCCCGGTTGTACGCCTCCGGCCTGTCCCAGGGCGCGTCGGGGAGGCGCTGCGCCCGGTCGGGACGGGTCGGCGCGGGTCGTGTCCGGGCCGCCGGCGATATCGGTTTTCCGGCGGTTGCGACCGGTTTTCACCGCAGCCCGCCGAGGCGGCTCGACAAATATCAGGAACCTTGGGCGAGTCAACAAAACGGATCGCCGCAAGGCCTGTCGCACGGCCTTGCCCCCCATCTCGCATCGGGCGGCAAGGAATGGTATAGCGGCAGGGGACGGATGCGGGTATTGCGCCTGCGGGCGGCGCGGTGCTGGCCGCGAATCCACAAGGGGTTGGAATGGACGATACGTCGGGGGTTTCCGGGGGGCAGACGGGCAGGGGCGAGACCCGGCCGGTCGCGTCCGCGGCAGGTCCCGGC
This sequence comes from Stappia sp. P2PMeth1, assembly GCF_900185735.1. Lineage (NCBI taxonomy): Bacteria > Pseudomonadati > Pseudomonadota > Alphaproteobacteria > Hyphomicrobiales > Stappiaceae > Stappia > Stappia sp. P2PMeth1. The sequence goes on from NZ_FYAW01000007.1 coordinate 32,965, forward strand.
GCCAGCGTCGATGCCGCGCTGGACCGGCTGGCGCGGGCGGTGGCCCGGCTGGACGCGGCGGTGCAGCGGCGGCTGGAGGCGGACATGTCGCTGAGCGGCCTGCAGGAGGAATTGCAGCGGCTGGGCGAAGACCGGTCCTCGCTGGCCGCGACGCTGGACACCGCCGAGGCGCGTGTCGCCCGGCTCGAGGATGCCAATCGCGAGGTGTCGCGACGGCTGGTGTCGGCGATGGAATCGATCCGCTCCGTGCTCGAGACGCATGGCGGCTGAGGCGGCGAGGCGATGGCTCAGATAATCGTGACGATCAACGGACGCAGCTTCCGCATGGCCTGCGACGACGGCGAGGAAGAGCGGCTGACCGCGCTTGCCCGCCGCTTCGACAGCGCCATCGACAGCCTGCGCGGCAGTTTCGGCGAGATCGGCGACCTGCGCCTGACGGTGATGGCCGGGATCATGGTCACCGACGAACTGGTGGAGCGCGAGCGGCGGCTCGCGGCGCTGCAGGACGAGGTCGACAGCCTGCGCGAGGCGCGAAGGGTGGCGCTGGACAGCGCGGCGCGCAACGAAGCCGAGCTTGCCGGCCGCATCGTCAACGCGGCCGAAAAGGTCGAGGCGCTGGCGGACGGGCTGGCGCGATCGCTGCGACCCGCGGATGCGTGACCGGCCGCGGGCGCCGGGCATTCCGCGCGCTGCCGGCCGGCCATGCGAAAACCGGGCATGCGAAAACGTGTGTTGTATTTCGCGGCAAAGCGACCCTATATCGGAATTGGCGTGGCTGCGCGGTGCGTCAGGAGACATATCCCCGGGGCCTTACGCATCCCTAGGGAGCTGTTCCTGCTCCGGCCCGTGGGCTGGGGCATACGGCGCCCACCTACTCTGTAGGTTTCCCGGGATTGCAACCTCCAACGGCCGAGGTGGCCACGTCATTTCCCTCTATCGCCGTCGCCCTGGACGGAGCGTCGGCAGCCCTTTCGGCCGCCGCTCCGGGGAGCACGACGCTTGACCTTTCCCGATACCGACATTCCGCAAGAGATCCGCGCCCTGCGCGCGTTGAAGTCCCTGCGCCGCAAGGAGGCGCTCGGGCGCCGCGCCGGCCTGCCCGTCCAGGCGCGGATCGAGGGCGGCCTGGCGCTGGCCGAGGCCGTTGATGCGCTGCGTTTTCCGGAGGGCGCAGTGGTCTCCGGCTTCTGGCCGATCCGAGACGAGATCGATCCCCGGCCGTTGATGGACGCGCTGCGCGCGCGCGGGCATGCGCTGTGCCTGCCGGCGATCGTCGACGGCGACCTGGTGTTCCGCCGGCTGACCCGCGAGACCGTGCTGGTGCCCGCCGGCTTCGGCACGGCCGAACCGCCGGCCGATGCGGACGTCCTTGTGCCCGACTGCATGCTGGTGCCGCTCGCCGCCTTCGACCGGCGGGGCGGGCGGATCGGCTATGGCCGGGGCTATTACGACCGGGCGATCGCGCGCATTGCCGCCGCGCGCGGCGCGCCGCCGGCAACCGTCGGTATTGCCTTTTCGCTGCAGGACGTGGAAAGCGTGCCGGAGGAACCCCACGACCGCCGCCTCGACCGGATCCTGACCGAGCGCGGCTTCATCCAACTGGAAGGACCCGAGCGGGCATGAGGCTGCTGTTTCTGGGTGATCTCGTCGGCCGCAGCGGCCGTCAGGCGGCGACCGATCTGCTGCCGGGGCTGGTCGAGCGCCACTCCATCGACTTCGTGATCGTCAACGGCGAGAACTCGGCGGCCGGCTTCGGCATCACCGAGGAGATCCTGCAGGACGTGCTGGATGCGGGGGCGGATGTCGTCACCACCGGCAATCACGTGTGGGACCAGCGCGACACGCTGGTCTATATCGAGCGGCAGGACCGCCTGCTGCGCCCGCTCAACTTCCCGCAAGGGGCGCCGGGGCGCGGCGCCAACCTGTTCACCGCGCGCAACGGCGCAAGGGTGCTGGTGATGAATGTCATGGGCCGGGTGTTCATGGACAGTCTCGACGATCCTTTCGTTGCGGTGGAGCGGGTGCTGGATGCAACGCCGCTCGGCCAGGTGGCGGATGCCATCGTGATCGACATGCATGCGGAGGCGACCAGCGAGAAGCAGGCGCTGGCGCATTTCGTCGACGGGCGGGCGACGCTGGTGGTGGGAACGCACACGCATGTGCCGACCGCCGACCACCAGATCCTGCCGGGCGGCACCGCCTATATGAGCGATGCCGGCATGTGCGGCGACTACGATTCGGTGCTCGGCATGGAGAAGGACGAGCCGATCTCCCGCTTCCTGCGCAAGATCCCGTCCGGGCGCTTCACCCCGGCAACGGGCGAGGCGACGGTGTGCGGGGTCGCGGTCGAGGTGGACGACGCCACCGGTCTTGCCACCGACATCGAACCGGTGCGGCTGGGCGGGCGGCTCACCCGCGCGCTGCCTTCGTTCTGGACGGCAGGATGACGCAAAAGGCGTTGCCGGCATCGCCAGCCGATGCTGGATTTTCTTGCCGCTGCGGCCTATAACGCGCCGATCTTTTGAGATTGCAGGCGGATCGGGATCGGCAGCACCCGATCGGGCCCGCCTGCCCGACATCAATCCGGGAGGAACGCGCCTGGAGACCGTGTCCGGGCCGCGCCAAGGCGTGGCCGAGACCGCCGGCGTTCCCGACAAGACCAGGAAGCGACATGGCCGGACATTCCCAATTCAAGAACATCATGCACCGGAAGGGCCGTCAGGACGCGGTCCGCTCGAAGATCTTCTCCAAACTGTCGAAGGAGATCACGGTCGCGGCGAAGATGGGCGGCACGGACATCAACTCCAATCCGCGCCTGCGCCTGGCCGTGCAGAACGCCAGGGCGCAGTCGATGCCCAAGGACAACATCCAGCGGGCCATCAACAAGTCGCAGGCCGGTGACGGCGACAATTACGAGGAGATCCGCTACGAGGGCTACGGCCCGGCGGGCGTCGCGGTGATCGTCGAGCTGCTGACCGACAACCGCAACCGCTCGGCCTCGAACGTGCGCTCCTACTTCTCCAAATGCGGCGGGTCGATGGGCGAGACCGGTTCGGTCGCCTTCATGTTCGACCGCATCGGCGAGATCGTCTATCCGGCCGCGGCCGGCAGCGCCGACGCGATTCTGGAGGCCGCCATCGAAGCCGGCGCCGAGGACGTGCAGTCCGACGAGACCAGCCACGTGGTCACCTGCGCCTTCGAGGATCTCGGCGAGGTCTCCAAGGCGCTGGAAGCCACGCTCGGCGAGGCCGAGACGGTCAAGACCGTGTGGAAGCCGCAGACGCTGACCCCGGTCGATGCCGACAAGGCCCAGACCATGCTGAAGCTGATCGGTCTGCTGGAAGACGACGACGACGTGCAGAACGTCTACTCCAACTTCGACGTCGACGAGGAAACGCTGGCCCGCCTGACGGCGGCCTGAGCGACGCGCTTCCTTTGCGTCCCTGCAAAAGCCCGGCGGGTTTCTCGCCGGGCTTTCGTCGTTTACGGCGCCCGGTTTTCTGCTGGTTTGCGGGGCTGGCGCCATGTCCGCGCTGGTCAGGGGCGGCGAATGGCGTTACCGATTTGTTCCATGGCACTCCCGATTCGCATCCTTGGCATCGATCCAGGCCTCCGGCGCACCGGCTGGGGGGTGATCGTGGTCGAGGGCAACCGCATGGGCTTCGCCGCGAGCGGCACCGTCCTCTCCGACAACCGGCTGCCGCTGTCCGACCGGCTGCGCCAGTTGCATGACGGGTTGCAGGAGGTCGTCGGGCAGCAGGCGCCGGACGAGGCGGCGGTGGAACTCACCTTCGTCAACAAGGATGCCGGGGCGACGCTGAAGCTTGGCCAGGCGCGAGGCATCGCGCTGCTCGTGCCGGCGCTGAACGGCCTCGCCGTGTCCGAATACGCGCCGAACCTCGTCAAGAAGACGGTCGTCGGCACCGGCCACGCGGAGAAGGAGCAGATCCGCATGATGGTGAAGGTGCTGATGCCGAAGGCGACGTTCAATTCCGACGATGCGGCGGACGCGCTGGCCATCGCCATCTGCCATGCCCAGCACCGGGTGACGCCGGCGGCGGCGCGCATTGCCGAGAAACTGGCGCGATGACTCTGTCTATGGGAGCCGGGAGACGGGCATGATCGGCAAGCTCAAGGGTGTGGTCGACGAGATCGGCGACGATCACCTGATCCTCGATGTTCATGGCGTCGGCTATCTGGTCTATGCGCCGGCGCGCGTGCTGCAGGGCCTGCCGGGGCGCGGCGAGGCGGCGGTGCTGCATATCGAGACCCTGGTGCGCGAGGACATGATCCGCCTTTACGGCTTTTCCAGCGCCTCGGAAAAGGCCTGGTTCCAACTGCTGATGACCGTACAGGGGGTCGGCGCGAAGGTGGCGCTGGCGGCGCTCGGCGTGATGAAGGCGTCCGAACTCGCCAATGCGGTGGCGCTGGGCGACACCGCCCAGATCGCCCGTGCGCCGGGCATCGGCAAGCGGGTCGCCGAGCGCATCGTCACCGAACTGAAGAGCAAGGCGCCGGCCTTTGCCAGCGTCGATGCGGGCACCATCGCCGCCGCGCAGCAGGCTTCCGCCGCCGTGCCGACCGCGGTCGGCGATGCGGTGTCGGCCCTCGTCAATCTCGGCTATCAGCCGGCGCAGGCGAGCGCCGCGGTGGCCGCCGCCGTCAAGAGCGCGGGCGAGGGGGCCGAGGCCGCCACGCTGATCCGTCTCGGCCTCAAGGAGCTTGCCAGATGAGCGAGGACGCCGGCCGCCTCGTCTCGCCGGAACTGCGCGGCGACGAGATCGACACGACGATGCGCCCGCAGGTGCTCGACGATTTCGTCGGCCAGGCGCAGGCGCGCGCCAATCTCAAGGTCTTCATCGGTGCGGCCAAGGCCCGCGGCGAGGCGCTCGACCATGTGCTCTTCGTCGGACCACCGGGTCTCGGCAAGACGACGCTCGCCCAGATCATGGCGCGGGAGCTCGGCGTCAATTTCCGTGCGACCTCCGGCCCGGTGATCGCCAAGGCCGGCGATCTTGCTGCCTTGCTGACCAATCTGGAGGACCGCGACGTTCTGTTCATCGACGAGATCCACCGTCTCAGCCCGGCCGTCGAAGAAGTGCTCTATCCGGCGATGGAGGATTTCCAGCTCGACCTGATCATCGGCGAGGGCCCGGCGGCGCGTTCGGTGAAGATCGACCTCGCGCGCTTCACCCTGGTCGCGGCGACGACGCGGCTCGGCCTCCTGACGACACCGCTGCGCGACCGCTTCGGCATTCCCGTCCGCCTGCAGTTCTACACCTCCGAGGAGCTGGAGCTGATCGTGCGGCGCGGCGCCCGCATCCTCGGCCTCGGCATGAGCGACGACGGGGCGCGGGAGATCGCCCGGCGCGCGCGCGGCACGCCGCGCATCGCCGGCCGCCTGCTGCGGCGGGTGCGCGACTTCGCGGTCGTTGCCGGCCAGGAGACGGTGGATGCCGCCATCGCCGACCGGGCGCTGACCCAGCTCGAGGTGGACAGCGCCGGCCTCGACCAGCTCGACCGGCGCTATCTCAACCAGATCGCGCTGAAATTCGGCGGCGGGCCGGTCGGCATCGAGACCATCGCCGCCGCCCTGTCGGAGCCGCGCGATGCCATCGAGGAGATCGTCGAGCCCTATCTGATCCAGCAGGGCTATATCCAGCGCACGCCGCGCGGACGCATCCTGACGCCGCTCGCCTTCCAGCATCTGGGGCTGGCGGTTCCGCAGGGCGGCGGCGCACCGCAGCTCGGGCTGTTCACCGATGACGACACGTGAGGAGGATGGCCGCTGGCCGGACCTTGCCGGCCGGATCGAGGAGGGGCGGCATGTCCTGCCGGTGCGGGTCTATTACGAGGACACCGATTTCACCGGCGTCGTCTATCACGCCGCCTATCTGAAATTCGCCGAGCGCGGCCGCTCGGATTTCCTGCGTCTGTGCGGCGTCCACCACAACGAGCTGGCGAGCGGCGCCCATGGCGAGCCGCTGGCCTTCGCCGTCCGGCACATGGAGATCGATTTTCACGCGCCGGCGCGCATCGACGACCGGCTGGAGGTCGCAACCCGCCTTACCGAGGCGCGCGGCGCGCGCATCGTCCTTGCCCAGGAGGTGCGGCGCGCAGAGGTTCTGCTGTTTTCCGCCCTGGTGACGGTTGCCGTGATTTCTCCGCAAGGGCGGCCGCGCCGCCTGCCGCCGGCGCTCGCCGCCCGCCTGACCGCCGACATCGCGCCGTCTTAACGCGACAGTAACCTTAACGCTGGCTTAATGCCGCAGGTTATCGGCGGAAACAGTCCCAGTTTCGCCAAAATCGCTCGTCATTGAGGCGGTCGATCAGCGGACAACCGACTGGCCCGATCGATACGGGCAACCGGCAACCGATCCGGCATGTGCGCCAATGGAATCGGGCAAGAGGTCCTGAATTAGATGAATCCCGTGGAACTTGCACAAACGACCCTCGCGGCACCGCAGGGCGACATGTCCTTCTTCGCGCTGTTCCTGCAGGCGCATCTCGTCGTCAAGCTGGTGATGCTCGGCCTTGTCGTGGCATCGATCTGGTGCTGGGCGATCATCGTCGACAAGTGGCTGCTGTTCGCGCGCACGAAGCGGCAGATGAACCGCTTCGAGACGGTGTTCTGGTCCGGCCAGTCGCTTGAGGAGCTCTACCGGACTCTGTCGGGGCGGGCGAACCACTCGATGGCGGCGCTGTTCATCGCCGCGATGCGCGAGTGGAAACGCAGCCACGAGGGCGCGCGGCCGGCGATCGCCAGCCTGCGCCAGCGCATCGACCGGGTGATGGACGTGACCATCGCCCGCGAGGCGGAACGGCTGGAGGCACGGCTGCTGGTGCTGGCGACCGTCGGATCGGCCGCCCCGTTCATCGGCCTGTTCGGCACGGTCTGGGGCATCATGACCAGCTTCCAGGCGATCGCCACCTCCAAGAACACCAACCTTGCCGTCGTCGCACCTGGCATCGCCGAGGCGCTGCTTGCGACCGCGCTCGGCCTGCTCGCGGCCATTCCGGCGGTGATCGCCTACAACAAGCTGTCGGCGGATGCCGGCAAGCTGGCCGCGCGGATGGAAGGGTTCGCCGACGAGTTCTCCGCCATCCTGTCGCGTCAGATCGACGAGAGGAGCTGACCCCATGGGCATGCAGTCCGCCGGCGGCGCGGCGCCCGAGGACACCGGCAGACGGCGGCGCCGCAGGCGCAGCCAGCCGATGAGCGAGATCAACGTCACGCCCTTCGTGGACGTGATGCTGGTGCTGCTGATCATCTTCATGGTCGCGGCGCCGCTGCTCACCGTCGGCGTGCCGCTCGACCTGCCCGAGACGCAGGCGAGCCCGATGGAAGGCGCCACCGAGCCGATCACGATTTCGGTGGCCGCGGATGGGCGGATCTATATCCAGGAGACGGAAATCGCCGCCGAGGAAGTGGTGCCGAAACTGGAGGCGATCGCGCGCGCCGGCTACGAGGAGCGGATCTTCGTGCGCGGCGACCAGAACGCCGACTACGGCACAATCATGCGGGTGATGGGGCGGATCAGCGCGGCCGGCTACAAGCGGATCGGCCTCGTGACGCTCGAGGAGCAGCAGTAGGCCCATGCGTGTCGGGCTCATCGCATCGACTGCCGGCCATCTGGCCGTGCTGCTTTGGGGAGTGATGTCCTTCCCCGATGCGAAGCCGTTCGAGATCGCGCCGGTGGACAGCCTGCCTGTCGATCTGGTGCCCGTCTCCGAACTGACCCGCCTGCGCATCGGCGAGAAGACGGCCGAAGTGCGCGAGGTCGAGGCGACGCGGCCGACCGAAAAGCCCGTCGAGCAGCCGAAGGCGGAGGAGAAGCCGGCCGAGACCGAGGCCAAGCGTCCCAACCAGGCAACGCCCGCGCCAACGCCCGCCCCCACGCCGGAACCGACGCCCGCCCCCGAGCGTCCCGTGCCGCCCGAGCCGCAGCCGCAGCCGGTGGCGCCCGAGCCTCCCGCGCCGAAGGCGGAGCCCGAGCCGGCGCCGACCCCGGCCCCGGAGCCCGAGAAGAAAGTGGCGGAAACGCCGCCGCCGCCGACCGTGCGCCCGCGCTCCAAGCCGACCCCGCCGGCGCAGCCGCAGCGCGAGCGGCCGCGCGAGAATTTCAATCCGAACGAGATCGCCGCCCTGCTCAACAAGGTCGAGCCGGCGGGCGGGGCGAGCTCGAATTCGACGCAGCCGGCCTCGCTCGGCAGCCGCCAGGGGCAGAGTGGCGTGACGATGAGCCAGTCGGAGATCGACGCGCTGCGCGGGCAGATCTCGCGCTGCTGGAACCCGCCGGCCGGCGCGGCCGGCGCGGGTGACCTCAATGTCCGCCTCAAGGTGTTCCTCACCCCGGGCGGCGAGGTGGACCAGCGTCCGGAAATCATGAATTCCAGCAACAACCCGTCCTTCGGCATCGCGGCGGAGAGTGCGCGCCGGGCGGTGCTGCGCTGCGCTCCCTATTCCCTGCCGGCGGCGAAATACGATGCCTGGCGGGAAGTGATCATCAATTTCGATCCGCGCGAACTGCTCGGCGGCTGAGCATGGATCGGGACATCCCACGACCGTTGCGGATATGCCAAGATTCGCAAGGGACGCGAAAATGACGAATTCTCACGCAACGGATGGGCCGGGACACGGCACATCCGCTTTCGCGGTGCGCCGCGACACAGGACCGACGGAGCCTAGAGGATGATCAGACAGGCATCTGCCAGCATTGCAAGCTCGGGCTTGCGGATCACTGCCCTGCTGCTTGCGGCGGTGATCTGGAGCTTCGGACTGCTTCCGGCCGAGCGCGCATCGGCGGTGATCGAGATCGACATCACCCAGGGCAATATCGAGCCGCTGCCCATCGCCCTGCCGGCTTTTGCAGGGCGTGGCGGCGAGGCGCAGCTTGCCTCGCAGATCACCGATGTGATCAAGGCCGACCTTGCCAGGTCCGGCCTGTTCCGGCCGCTCGATCCGGCAAGCTTCATCGAGACCAATGTCGATGTGAACACGCCGCCGCAATTCGCCTCCTGGCGCCCGATCGGCGCGCAGGCCTTGGTGGTCGGTGCCATCGAGCGGCAGTCGGACGGCCGTATCCGCGCCGAGTTCCGCCTGTGGGACGTCTTTGCCGGCCAGCAGATGCTCGGCCAGCAATTCTACACCACTGCCGACAACTGGCGGCGGATGGCCCATATCATCGCCGATGCGATCTATGAGCGCCTGACCGGCGAGAAGGGCTATTTCGACACCCGCATCGTCTTCATCGACGAGACCGGAACCAAGGACAAGCGCGTCAAGCGCCTGGCGATCATGGACCAGGACGGCGCCAATGTCCGCTACCTGACCAATGGCAACGAACTGGTGCTGACGCCGCGCTTCTCGCCCTCGCGCCAGGAAGTCACCTACATGGCCTATGCGGGCACCGACCCGCGCGTCTATCTGCTCAACATCGAGACCGGGCAGCGCGAGATGGTCGGCAACTTCCCGGGCATGACCTTCGCCCCGCGCTTCTCGCCGGATGGCCAGCGGGTGGCGATGAGCCTGCAGCAGGGCGGCAATGCCAACATCTTCGAGATGGACCTGCGCTCGCGCCGCACGACGCGGCTGACCAACACGCCGGCGATCGACACCAGCCCGTCCTATTCGCCGGACGGACGCCGGATCGTCTTCGAGTCCGACCGCGGCGGCACCCAGCAGCTCTATGTGATGGAGGCCAATGGCGGCAATCCGCAGCGCATCAGCTTCGGCCCGGGCCGCTACTCGACGCCGGTCTGGTCGCCGCGCGGCGATCTGATCGCCTTCACCAAGATGCATCAGGGCCGCTTCATGATCGGCGTCATGCGGCCGGACGGGTCCGGCGAGCGCGTCCTCACCGAGGGCTATCACAACGAGGGGCCTGCCTGGTCGCCGAACGGCCGCGTCCTGGTGTTCTTCCGCGACACGCCGGGCGCAACGGGCGGTCCGCAGCTCTGGACCGTGGATCTGACCGGCTACAACGAGCAGCGGGTGCCGACGCCGGCCTTCGCGTCGGATCCGGCGTGGTCGCCCTTGCTGGAATAGGAGCCAGCCGCTAGGGTTGAACAACCCTTGCGTCTGTGGCGCGCAAGAGTTCGTTAACCATGTTGATGAACGCGCGCTTAACCGGTTTCGCTGTAGAAGCGTTTACCCTGTCGGGGTGGTGGGGATCAGGAGTGTGTTTGATGATCAATCTCGGAATGCGTAGCCGAAGCGCGCGCATTGCTTCTGTCGTTGTGGGCGCGATGCTTCTCGCCGCCTGCGCGCAGACCAAGCCGGACGGCCTGACCGGCAACGTCCAGCCCGGCAGCGGCCAGGACTTCGTGGTCAATGTCGGCGACCGTGTCTTCTTCAACGAGGACCAGTCGACGCTGACGCCGCAGGCGACGGCGACGCTGGACAAGCAGGCTCAGTGGCTGCGCAGCTATGCCCGCTACACGGTCACGGTCGAGGGCCATGCGGACGAGCGCGGCACGCGCCAGTACAACATCGCGCTGGGCGCAAGGCGCGCCGACGCGGTGCGCAACTATCTTGTCGCGCGCGGCATCCCGGGCAACCGGATCAAGACGGTCTCCTACGGCAAGGAACGTCCGGTCGCGGTCTGCAACGACGAGAGCTGCTGGACGCAGAACCGTCGCGGCGTGACCGTGCTCGACAACGCCGGAAGCTGATCGGCGCGACAGCGCCTCGGCAACGATCTATCTGCCTTCGGGGCGGCCGGGCGGGAAACCGCTGCGGCCGCTCTTTGTTTTAGGCGAGGCGTTGCGACGGCATGCCTTGGCCCGCGTCAAAATTTGGCCGAAGTCGCGGCGCCCTGTGCTATTGCGTTCAGGCGGACGGACGGGCGGTCGCCCGTCTGCCGCACGGGCGGAGGACAGGCATGAAGCGATTGAAACCCATGGCGTTCAGAATTCTACCCGGCGTCTTCGCGCTGGTGGTGCTCCTGGCACTGCCGCAGTCGGCGTCGGCCCAGCTTTTCGGGTCGCGCAACGACGGCGACGCGGCGGTGCGGGTCAACCAGGTCGAGGAGCAGGTGCGGAGCCTGACCGGCCAGATCGAGCAGCTTACCTACCAGATCCGACAGTTGCAGGAGCAGCTCCAGCGGATGCAGGAGGACAACGAGTACCGCTTCCAGCAGTTGGAGCAGGGCGGTCGCAAGCGCTCCGATACCGGGGGCGGAGAGGCCGGCAGTCTGGCCGGCCTGCAGGGCGGTGGCGAGAGCTACGGCCCTGCCACCGGCACGCTCGGCCAACTCTCCGTCGATGGATCGGGCGATGCCGAGTTCGGCGCCGAAGGCGGCTACGAGCAGGAGGAGACGGCAGGGCTCGGGGCGGGCCCGCTCGACCTCTCGGCCCTGGCGCGCGGACAGTCGGGCACGGGCGGCTTTGCCAGCGAACCGGGCGGATTTGCCGGCGGCGGAGGGCAGGACAGCCTGCCCCCCGGCGTCTCCGGCGGCCAGCCGCGGGAGACATTCGAGATGGCGGCGGTCCCGTCCGGCGGATCGCCGCGCGGCGACTATGACGGCGCCTATTCGATGATCATGGCCGGCGACTATGCCGGGGCGGAGGCCGGGTTCAAGCGCTTCCTGCAGGACCATCCGAACGATCCGCTGGCGGCCAATGCCCAGTTCTGGCTTGGCGAGAGCCTCTATGCCCGCAAGCAGTACCGCGATGCGGCCGACGCCTTCCTGAAGAGCTATACCGACTATCCCGACAGTTCGAAGGTCACCGACAGCCTGCTGAAGCTCGGCCTGTCGCTGAAGGGGATCGGCCAGAAGGACGCGGCCTGCGCCACCTTCAGCGAACTCCTGACCAAGTATCCGGGCGCGCCGACCTCGATCCGTGCCGAAGCCCAGGCCCAGCAGCAGAGCGGTGGCTGCGTCTGACCGCGCGCGGCCCGTCTGCGAGACGCAGGCCGACGCCCTCCTTGCACCGCTGACATCGTTTCGCTCGCTCGCCCTCGGCGTTTCCGGCGGCCCCGATTCCACGGCCCTGTTGCTGCTTGTCGCCGCCTGGCGCGCGCGCAGGACCGCCCCTCCCGACATTCACGTCCTGACCGTCGATCATGGCCTGCGTCCCGAAGCGGCGCATGAGGCCCGTGCCGTGGCGCAGCTTTGCGACCGGCTCGGCCTTGCCTGCCGGGTCCTGACATCGCGAGCGCCCAAGCCTTCCGCCAATCGCCAGGCGGCGGCGCGAGACCTGCGCCGGACCCTGCTTGTCGAGGCCAGTGCAGAGCTCGGCGCCGAGGCGCTGGTGCTCGCCCATCATCTTGATGACCAAGCCGAGACGCTGCTGCTGCGCCTTGGTCGCGGCAGCGGTGTCTACGGCCTTGCGGCGATGCCGGCGCGGGGCCTCTGGCACGACGGGGAGGGGACCTGCGTCGAAGTGTTGCGGCCGCTGCTCGCCGTCTCCAAGGCCAGCCTCGTCGCCACCTGCCGGGCGGCGGGCGAGGCCTTTGCCGAAGACCCGTCCAATGACGATCCGGCCTATGCGCGCACCCGCCTGCGCCGCCTGATGCCGGCGCTGGCCCGAGAGGGGCTCGATGCCGCGACGCTTGCCGCCACCGCCGGGCGGCTGGCCTCGGCGGCGGCCGCCATCGACGCGCAGGTCGACGCGGCGCTGGCCGCCGGTCTCCTGCGCCATCCGGCCGGCCCGGTGCGGCTGCGGCTGGAGGCGATCGCCGCCCTGCCGCGCGAGAGCCTGCTGCGCCTCTTCGCCAGGCTGCTGGCCGCGACCGGCGGCGAGCCCTATCCGCCGCGTCTCGCCCGGCTGGAGGGGCTGGTGGAGCGTCTGGCGGGACATGCCGAGATCCAGTCGACACTGTCCGGCGTGGTGGCGCGCCGGCGCGGCGGCGAGATCGTCTTCTGGCGCGAGCCGGGGCGGGGCGGAGTTGCGCCGGTGACGCTGCGCGGCCCCGGCCGGGCCGTCTTCGACCGGCGCTTCCTGCTGGAGGCGGAGCGGGGCGAAACGGTTCGTGTCGTGCCCCTGGGGACGCTCTCGGAGCACGGGATCGACCGCAAGGCGGCGGGCGACTGGCCCGCGCCGGCCTTCGCCGCCGCGCCCCTGCTGCTCGGGCCGGGCGATGCGGCCTATTGTCCCGGCCTTGCCGGAACGCCGCCCGCACGGATCCGACTGGTTCCCTTTGGGCCGGAAGAAAGCCTGCGGCGGGCGGAACTTGCCGCCAATCCGTTCGCTGTCGAAGATTTTTAAGAAAAACGAGACCTGTTGCGTGCGAATCTCCATCGTCGCCTTGGCAGCCCCTTTCGGCGGACCTATCTTGGCCTTAAAGAACGTCTATCCAGCGCAGACCGCCGCCATGTCGCGGTGAAGGAACCGCTCATGAACACCAATTTTCGCAATTTTGCCCTCTGGGTGATTATCGGCCTGCTGCTGATCGCCCTGTTCCAGCTCTTCCAGAGCCCGGGACAGCGCACGGTGACGAACGACATCCCCTTCTCCCAGTTCCTGAACCAGGCCGAGCAGGGCGATGTGCGGGAGGTGACGATCCAGGGCCAGCAGATCATCGGCACCTATAACAGCGGCGGTGCGTTCCAGTCCTATGCGCCCGAATCGGCCGGCGAATATGTCGAGCTGCTGCGCTCCAGGGACGTGCGCATCATCGCCCGTCCGCCGCAGGAGAGCTTCTCGCTGCTCGGCGCGCTGATCTCCTGGTTCCCGATGCTGATCATCCTCGGCATCTGGATCTTCGTGATGCGCCAGATGCAGGGCTCGGGCGGCAAGGCAATGGGCTTCGGCAAGTCGAAGGCCAAGCTGCTGACCGAGGCGCATGGCCGCGTCACCTTCGAGGATGTCGCCGGCATCGACGAGGCCAAGGAAGACCTGCAGGAGATCGTCGAGTTCCTTCGCGATCCGCAGAAGTTCCAGCGCCTTGGCGGCCGCATTCCGCGCGGCGTGCTGCTGGTCGGCCCTCCGGGCACCGGCAAGACCCTGACCGCGCGCGCCGTCGCCGGCGAAGCCAACGTGCCCTTCTTCACCATCTCGGGCTCCGACTTCGTCGAGATGTTCGTCGGCGTCGGCGCCAGCCGCGTCCGCGACATGTTCGAGCAGGCGAAGAAGAACGCGCCCTGCATCATCTTCATCGACGAGATCGACGCGGTCGGCCGCCATCGCGGCGCCGGCCTGGGCGGCGGCAATGACGAGCGCGAGCAGACGCTGAACCAGTTGCTCGTCGAGATGGACGGCTTCGAGCCGAACGAGGGCGTCATCATCATCGCGGCGACCAACCGTCCGGACGTGCTTGACCCGGCGCTGCTGCGCCCGGGCCGCTTCGACCGGCAGATCGTCGTGCCGAACCCGGATGTCACCGGCCGCGAGAAGATCCTCAAGGTCCATATGCGCAAGGTGCCGCTGGCGCCGGACGTCAATGTCCGCACGCTGGCGCGCGGAACCCCCGGCTTCTCCGGTGCCGACCTGATGAACCTGGTCAACGAGGCGGCGCTGCTGGCGGCCCGCCGCGGCAAGCGGCTGGTGACCATGGCCGAGTTCGAGGACGCCAAGGACAAGGTGATGATGGGCGCCGAGCGCCGCACCCTGGTGATGACCGAGGAAGAGAAGAAGCTCACCGCCTATCACGAGGCAGGCCACGCGCTGGTGGCGCTGCACATGCCGGCGTCCGATCCGATCCACAAGGCGACGATCATCCCGCGCGGACGCGCGCTCGGCATGGTCATGCGCCTGCCGGAGAAGGACCAGGTGTCGCTGACCCGCGCCAAGTGCAAGGCCGACCTTGCGGTGGCGATGGGCGGCCGTGTCGCCGAGGAGATGATCTTCGGCTACGAGAAGGTGACCTCGGGCGCCTCCGGCGACATCCAGATGGCGACCCGTCTGGCGCGGGCCATGGCGACCCAGTTCGGCATGTCCGACAAGCTCGGTCCGCTGCTCTATGGCGAGAACCAGGAAGAGGTGTTCCTCGGCCATTCGGTCGCCAAGAGCCAGCACGTGTCGGAAGACACCCAGCGCATTGTCGACGCGGAGATCAAGGCCTTCGTCAACACCGGCTACGAGACGGCGAAGCGCGTTCTGTCCGAGCACGAGGATCAGCTCCACATCATCGCCAACGGTCTTCTCGAATACGAGACGCTGTCGGGCGACGAGATCCGCGACCTGCTCGACGGCAAGCCGCCTGTGCGCGAGACCGACGACGACCAGCCGACGGCGCGCGCCTCGGCGGTGCCGAAGACCGGCGCCAAGCGGCGCGGCGAGGGCGATGCTCCGACCGGCGGCATGGAGCCGCAGCCGCAGGGCTGATCCTTGCGCGGCTGACGGCCCGCGGCCATCCTCCCGTTAACGCGAAACGGCCCGGCAGGCGACTGCCGGGCCGTTTTCATGCGGCGGTGCGATCCCGCGCGGCCTTGCCGGCTGTAACGAACGAAAACAAATTTTGAACTCCTTTCTGGCAGCTTGGTGCTACATGGAGGAACCGCCGGCCGGGCTGGAGTTCGTGCCGCGCTTGGGACACGGGACCGGCCACAGGCCGGCGCGGCCGACACGCGGACGCAGGCCGATGTGCCGACCGGCCGAACCGGCTGGCCTCCCGCCGCAAAAGACAGGGTCGACATGACGCGCAAGTATTTTGGAACCGACGGCATTCGCGGCACGGCCAACCGTGCGCCGATGACCCCGGACATCGCCCTCAAGGTCGGCATGGCCGCCGGTCTGTCGTTCCGCAACGGCTCGCACCGCCACCGGGTGGTGATCGGCAAGGACACGCGCCTGTCCGGCTACATGATCGAGAATGCGCTGGTCGCCGGGTTCACGGCGGTCGGTCTCGACGTGCTGCTGCTCGGGCCGATGCCGACGCCGGCGGTGGCGATGCTGACGCGCTCCGTGCGTGCCGATCTCGGCGTGATGATCTCCGCCTCGCACAATCCTTACCAGGACAACGGCATCAAGTTCTTCGGCCCCGACGGCTACAAGCTCTCCGACGAGGCGGAAAGCGAGATCGAGAAGCTGATCGAGCAGGACCTGTCGCGGCAACTTGCCTCTCCCTCCGATCTCGGCCGGGCCAAGCGCATCGACGGCATGCGCGACCGCTATGTGGAATTCGCCAAGCGCACCCTGCCGCGGGAGATGAGCCTTGCCGGCCTGCGCATCGTCGTCGATTGCGCCAATGGCGCTGCCTACAAGGTCGCCCCCGAAGTGCTGTGGGAACTCGGCGCCGAGGTGATCGCCATCGGCGTCGATCCGGACGGCTACAACATCAACCTGAAATGCGGCTCCACCGACACCGATGCCCTGTGCCGCAAGGTGCATGAGGTGCGCGCCGACATCGGCATCGCGCTCGATGGCGATGCCGACCGGGTGATCATCGTCGACGAGAACGGCAAGGTGGTCGATGGCGACCAGTTGATGGCGGTGGTCGCCCAGTCCTGGCTGGAGGATGGGCGCCTGGCGGCCTCCGGCATCGTCGCCACGGTGATGTCCAATCTCGGGCTGGAGCGGTATCTTGGTGGCCTCGGCCTGACGCTTGCCCGCACCAAGGTCGGCGACCGTTATGTGGTCGAGCACATGCGCCAGCACGGCTACAATGTCGGCGGCGAACAGTCGGGCCATATCGTCCTGTCCGACTTCGCCACCACCGGCGACGGCCTTGTCGCGGCGCTGCAGGTGCTGGCCTGCGTGTCCAAGCTCGGCCGGCCGGTTTCCGAGGTCTGCCGCCGCTTCGATCCGGTGCCGCAGATCCTGCGCAATGTCCGCTATTCCGGAGCCACGCCGCTGGACGATCCGGGCGTGCAGCAGGCCATCGAGGATGGCCGCAAGACGCTCGGCACCAGCGGCCGCCTGCTCATCCGTCCGTCCGGCACCGAGCCGCTGATCCGTGTGATGGGTGAGGCGGACAACGAGGATGTGCTGACCGGGGTCGTCGACCGGATCGCCGCGGCGGTGGCGCGCGCCGCCGCCTGACGCCGAACGGTCGTTCTGCTCGCCAAGCTGCAAGGGCCGCTTTCCGAAAGGAGGCGGCCCTTTCGTATGGTTAACAGTCTGCAAAGATGCGGGGAGACTGTTGCTTATCGCAATTTCTCTCTTCTTTTGTTTACTCTTCATTAACGTAAAAAAACACGGTTAAATTTTACGGTTAAGCCCACCTTAAGCATTTTCGGCAAATCTAGCCTCGTGTTTCACGTGCGCGGCCGGCAAACGAAGACTGTACGGACGCACTTACGAGGACCGAGACATGAGCAGCCAAATCAAGAAAATGTGCCTGGCTGGCGTCGCGATGATCGTCTCGTCAGCCGTCCACGCAGCGGATATGCCGATCCCGGTGATCGAGCATGTTCCGCAGGTGCCGGTCGTGACGGGAGGTTGGTATCTGCGTGGCGACATCGGCTACAAGATCTACCAGACCCCGAGCGTTGCCTACGGGCCGCTGCACTTCCGGAACGAGAAGATGGCCCGCACCGGCATGATCGGTGCCGGCGTCGGCTACAAGTTCAGCGACTATCTGCGCGCCGACGTGACGGTCGACTACGAGTTTCCGGCCAAGGTCACCGGCTATGCGCCGTGCCCGGCGCCGTGCGGCGGCCCCGGCATTGGCGGGTTCTCCAAGGAGACGGCGAAGATCGACGTCCTGACCTTCCTGGTCAACGGCTATGTCGACCTCGGCACCTGGGCCGGCTTCACGCCCTATGTCGGCGGCGGTATCGGTACGTCCTACGTCACCGCCAGCGACGTGAAGTTCCTCAATCCGGACGGCGCCTCCGGCAAGTATCCGGGCGGCAGCACCTGGAACTTCTCCTGGGCGCTGATGGCGGGCGGGTCGTATGAGTTGACGCCGAACTGGGCGATCGACGCCGGCTACCGCTACCTGAACATCGGCAATGCCTACACCAAGAGCTTCAGCACGGGCGGCGCCAATCCGTCCTACAAGATCCGCTACCAGGATCTTGCCGCGCACGAGTTCCGGGTCGGCATGCGCTACACGTTCAACTCCGGCCCGACCTTCATGCCGGAGCCGATCGTCGCCCGATACTGATCGGACCGCCCTCCGCGGCATGGCGCCGCGGGTGGCTGCCATGGACAGTCGAGACAATCATGGGACCGGGCCTTGTGCCCGGTCCTGTGCGTTCTGCTCTTGCCTTCGATCGGGGCCCCCAACCGGCTCCGTCGTTTTGACCGCTTGCGGGCCACACGCGGTTCGGCTATCTCCGTCAGCGGGACACTCCTCCCCAACGAGGAGCACCTATCTGGAAGGGTAGTCAGATGACGCAGCATGCAGAACCGGCCGTTCGGCCGGAAAATCCCCGTTTCTCCTCCGGTCCTTGCGCGAAACGTCCCGGCTGGTCGGCCGCGGCGCTCGCCGATGCGCCGCTCGGCCGCTCCCACCGCGCCAAGCCGGGCAAGGCCAAGCTCGCCGAGGCAATCGAGCTTACCCGCGAAATCCTGCAAGTGCCGGCGGACTATCGCATCGGCATCGTTCCGGCGTCCGACACCGGCGCCGTCGAGATGGCCATGTGGACGCTGCTCGGCCCGCGCGGCGTCGACCTGCTGGCCTGGGAGAGCTTCGGCTCCGGTTGGGTGAGCGATGCGGTCAAGCAGTTGCGCCTGGCCGACACGCGGGTCATCGAGGCGCCCTATGGCGCGCTTCCCGATCTTTCCACCGTCGATTTCGCGCGCGACGTGGTCTTCACCTGGAACGGCACGACCTCCGGTGTGCGCGTGCCGGATGCCGAGTGGATCGCGGCCGACCGTGACGGCCTGACGATCTGCGACGCCACCTCGGCCGCCTTCGCCCAGCCGCTGGACTTCGCCAAGCTGGATGTCGTCACCTTCTCCTGGCAGAAGGTGCTGGGCGGCGAGGCGGCGCATGGCATGCTGATCCTCAGCCCGCGCGCGGTCGAGCGGCTGGAGAGCTACACCCCGGCCTGGCCGCTGCCCAAGATCTTCCGCATGACCAAGGGCGGCAAGCTGATCGAGGGCATCTTCAAGGGCGAGACCATCAACACGCCGTCCATGCTCTGCGTCGAGGACTATATCGACGCGCTGAAATGGGCGAAGGAGATCGGCGGCCTTGACGCACTGATCGCCCGTGCGGACGGCAATGCCGGCGCCATTGCCGACTGGGTCGCGCGCACCGGCTGGGTCGACTTCCTGGCGAGCGATCCGGCGACCCGTTCCAACACCTCCGTCTGCCTGCGGATCGTCGATCCGCGCGTCGCCGGGCTCGATGCCGGGCAGCAGGCCGGCTTCGCCAAGGCGATGGCCACCGCGCTCGAGGCCGCCGGTGTCGCCTATGACATCGGCTCCTATCGCGACGCGCCGTCCGGCTTCCGCATCTGGTGCGGCGCCACGGTGGAGCAGGCCGATGTCGAGGCGCTGCTGCCCTGGCTCGACTGGGCCTTCGAGCAGCAGTTGCAGGCGCTCGGCAAGGCCGCCTGAGCCTTTCCCCACACGACCGACGACACAGGCCGTCCGGTCCCGCGCGAGGGCGCGGGACCGTGATCCGGCAAGCCAGGGAGACTGACCTATGGCCCCCAGGGTTCTCATTTCCGATCAACTGTCCGAGGCCGCCGTCGAGATTTTCCGCTCGCGCGGGGTCGAGGTCGACTACCGGCCGGATCTCGGCAAGGACAAGGACGCGCTGCTTGCCGCCATCGGCGACTATGACGGCCTTGCGATCCGCTCCGCCACCAAGGTGACGGCCAAGCTGCTTGCCGCCACCGACCGGCTGAAGGTGGTCGGACGCGCCGGCATCGGCGTCGACAATGTCGACATTCCGGCGGCGTCCGCCAAGGGCGTCATCGTCATGAACACGCCCTTCGGCAATTCGATCACCACGGCCGAGCATGCCATCGCGATGATGTTCGCCGTCGCCCGCCAGATCCCGGCCGCCGATATCTCCACCCAGGCCGGCAAGTGGGAAAAGTCGCGCTTCATGGGCGCGGAAATCACCTCCAAGACCTTCGGTCTGATCGGCTGCGGCAATATCGGCTCCATCGTCGCGGATCGTGCCATCGGGCTTAAGATGCGGGTGGTGGCGTTCGATCCGTTCCTGTCCGACGAGCGCGCCGTCGACCTTGGCGTCGAAAAGGTCGATCTCGACACGCTGCTGGCGCGCGCCGATGTGATCTCGCTGCACACGCCTTTGACCGACAAGACGCGCAACATCATCGACGCTGCGGCGATTGCGAAGATGCGCGACGGCGTCATTCTCATCAACTGCGCCCGCGGCGGGCTGGTCGACGAGGCGGCACTGCGTGCGGCGCTGGACAGCGGCAAGGTGGGCGGTGCCGGCGTCGACGTCTTCGTGGACGAGCCGGCGACGGAGAACGTGCTGTTCGGCGCGCCCAACCTGGTCTGCACCCCGCATCTGGGCGCTTCGACCAGCGAGGCGCAGGAGAATGTCGCCCTGCAGGTCGCCGAACAGATGTCGGACTACCTGATGAAGGGCGCCGTTTCCAACGCGCTCAACATGCCCTCGATCACCGCCGAGGAGGCGCCGCGCCTGACCCCGTTCGTCAAGCTGGCGGAACTGCTCGGTTCTTTCGCCGGCCAACTGACGGAGACCAGTCTCAGCGGCATCCGCCTCGAATACGAGGGGGCCGTCGCGGAGATGAACATCAAGGCGCTGACGGCAGCGGCGCTGACCGGCGTGCTGCAGCCGCTGCTGCAGACCGTCAACATGGTTTCGGCTCCGGTGATGGCGCGCGAGCGCGGCATCATGGTGGAAGAGGTGCGCCGGGCCCAGGCTGGCGCCTATGAGAACTATATCCGCCTGACGGTGAAGACCGAGCGCCAGGAGCGCTCCGTCGCCGGCACGGTGTTCTCCGACGGCAAGCCGCGCGTCATCCAGGTGAAGGGCATCAACATGGAAGCCGAGCTCGGCTCCCACATGCTCTATGTCACCAACGAGGATAAGCCGGGCTTCATCGGCCAGCTCGGCACGGTCCTGGGCGAGGCCGGGGTCAACATCGCCACTTTCAACCTCGGCCGCACGGCGCCGGGCGAGGATGCGATCTGCCTGGTCGAGGTGGACGGCGAGGTGCCGGAGGCGGTGCTGGCAAAGATCGCTTCGCTGCCGCATGTGAAGCAGGCGAAGCCGCTGGCCTTCTGATCCGGTGCCGCCTCGCGGCGCTGGGCACGATGCGAAAAGGGCCGGAGCGGGATGCCGCTCCGGCCCTTTTCATGTGTGCGTGTTCAAGTGTGCGTGTTCATGTGCGCGCGTCGCGCGGGGGCGCCGCCGTCAGCCGGCGCGCCAGGCGTCGGTCGCCTGCTGGACGGCGCGGCTGCCGGGCGTGCCCTTTTCCAGCGTCAGGATGGCGCGCTTGCCGTTCTCGTAGAGCATCGGGATGTCGATCCAGCCGCGATCGCGCAGCAGCATCAGGTTGCGCTCCTGCTCGTCCGGCAGGTTGGACAGGGCGACCCAGAAGTAGCCGTCGGCGACCTTCACCGAGGCGCCGATCAACGCATCGCCGCGCGCCTCCTCGGTGGTCTTCATCACAAGGCCGGGCACGTCGGCGACGCCCTGGCCGGAGAAGCCTTCCGGCAGTTCGAACTGCACTTCGAGCAGGTGGCTCGCCGGCAGCGTTTCGTCCCGGTTGGGCTTCAGGGTCAGATTGGCGGCAATGTTGCGGTCCGGCACCTCGATGCGCATCTTCAGCACCGTCTCGGCGCGCCCGTCGACGGTCTCCTGCGCGACGCTCCACACCGCGCGGCCGGCCGAGGCCTGGCCGGCGCTGCCGGCGGTCGGGCCCTCCTCGTAGAGGATGGCGCGCTGGGCGACCGGCGCCTCGGTGCTGGCGGTCGGGTCGGGTTGCGCGGGGGCGGCGGCGGTGCGGGTGTCCTGTTGCGGCAGGGCATCGGCCGGGGTTTCGACGGCCAGATCCTCCGCCGTCGCGGCGGCTTCCGGCTCCTCGGTGGTCTCGCTGTCGGCCTGCTGCGAAGCCGGTGTCTGCGGCTCGACCGTGCGCACGCCGCTGTCCGCATCCGTGGGCGCCAGCGTGTCGGTCTGCGGGCCGTTCGGGGTGATCCGCGTCGTCGTCACGGCGCGTGCATCCGGCGCCGGCCCGTCGAGCAGGCGGGCAGTGTCCTTGCGCGAGGCGGGGGTGGTGTCGGCGCCGTTGCCGGTCGGCGCGGGGCCGGTGTCCGTGGTCTGCCGGGACGGCGCCGGGGCGCTGTCGTCGGAGGAAAACAGGCCCAGCAGCGTCTCGCGCTGGGAATAGGTCACGGCGCCGATGCCCACGACGACGAGCAGCAGGGCGAGGCCGCCGAGGAGCGCCGGCAGGCGGGACGGGCGCATGTCGGCGTCGAGCGGCAGCGGCGACGGGCCCCTGGACGGACCCATATCGCGGCCGGACGCGCGCGAGCCGCGCGATCCGGCGAGCGGACGGCGCTCTTCCTCGTCCGCGGCCATCGGTGCTGTGCGAAGCGAGGGCTCGGCGCCGAGCGTCGGCTCGCGCTTGTGTGGGGCCGCGGGTGCCGGCTCGTCCTCAAGGGCGCTGCGGGCGGAGCGGCTCGCCTGATCGGCGGCCTCGCCCAGCTTGCGCGCTTCCTCGATGGCGCTCTTCAGCGTGTCGCGCGGCGGTTCGGCGGCAACTGTTGGCCGGGCGGCCGCCGCTGTCGGCGCTGCGGGCGCCGGGCGCGCGGGGGCAGCGGCTTGCGGGGCGGCTGGCCTTGCGGCTGGCTGCGGGGTCGCGGCCGGCGGCGGAGCGGCCGGGCGAGGCGTTGCCACGGGCTGCTGGGCGGCGGAGAAGCCAAGGGTCTCGCGCGCGGCTTCCGCCTCCACCTTGCGGATGGACTCCTCCAGCCGAAGCTGTTCGGCGGTGATCTCCGACGGCGACAGGGGCGGATCATAGGCCTTGAGCTGGGCGACGATGGCCTTGCGCGCGCGCTGATAGATCTCGCGCCGGGCTGCTCCGGTGTTCTCTGGAAGCGCTGCGACGGTTTTTTTCAAAACCGGGTAGTAATCTGCCATGTCGCCACTCGTGATCGCCGCACATAGGATCGCGCCGGGGCGCGATCCACGATTTAACGCTTAATCCTGAAACGGATTCTGGACAAGGATTGTGTCATCCCGTTCGGGTGAGGTCGAGAGCAGCGCGACCGGCGTGCCGATCAGCTCCTCGACATGGCGGACATACTTGACCGCCTGCGCCGGCAGTTCGGCCCAGCTTCGGGCGCCTTCCGTCGATTCCTTCCAGCCCGGCAGGGTCTCGTAGATCGGCTTGACGCGGGCCTGCGCGCCCTGGGAGGCGGGCAGGTGGTCGATGCGTTGGCCGTCGAGCTCGTAGGCGACGCAGATCTTGATCTCGTCGAGCCCGTCCAGCACGTCCAGCTTGGTCAGGGCGATGCCGTTGATGCCGTTGATGCTGCAGCTCTGGCGCACCAGCACCGCGTCGAACCAGCCGCAGCGGCGCTTGCGCCCGGTCACGGTGCCGAACTCGTGGCCGCGGGTGCCGAGGAACTCGCCGATCTCGTCGGTCTGCTCGCTGGGGAACGGGCCTTCGCCGACGCGGGTCGTATAGGCCTTGGTGATGCCGAGCACATAGCCGATGGAGCCGGGGCCAAGGCCGCTGCCGGCCGCCGCCTGTCCGGAGACGGTGTTCGACGAGGTGACGAACGGATAGGTGCCGTGGTCGATGTCGAGCAGGGCTCCTTGCGCGCCCTCGAAGAGAATGCGCTTGCCGTCGCGGCGGCACGTGTCGAGCAGCGACCAGACGGTCTGCATATAGGGCAGCACCTGGCCGGAGACGCTTTCGAGTTCGGCGAAGATCGTCGCCGGATCGATTTCCGGCTCGCCGAGCCCGCGGCGCAGGGCATTGTGATGCGCCAGCAGCCGGTCGATCTTGGCCGGCAGGCTCTTCAGATTGGCAAGGTCCATGATGCGGATGGCGCGGCGGCCGACCTTGTCCTCATAGGCCGGGCCGATGCCGCGCTTGGTGGTGCCGATCTTGGTGCCGGTGGCGGCGTTTTCGCGCAGCGCGTCGAGTTCGCGGTGCAGCGACAGGATCAGCGTCGCGTTGCCGGCGATCGCCAGCGTGTCCGGCGACACCTTGATGCCCTGCTCGGCAAGCCGGCCGATCTCCGCCACCAGCGCATGCGGGTCGATCACCACGCCGTTGCCGATCACCGACAGCTTGCCGCGCACCACGCCCGAGGGCAGCAGCGACAGCTTGTAGCTGACACCGTCGATCACCAGAGTGTGGCCGGCATTGTGGCCGCCCTGGAAGCGCACGACGACGTCGGCCTGTTCCGACAGCCAGTCGACGATCTTGCCCTTCCCCTCGTCACCCCATTGAGATCCGACGACGACGACATTGGCCATGCGATACGTTCCTTCGATCACTCGAAACCCGGCTGGCAGTGGTGCCAGCACACACGAAAAACCCCGGTTCAGCCGACCGGGGCAAGGTGAGGCGGACTATAACGGCGGCAGGGCGGATTGACGAGCCCCAAGACCCGCTTTCCCGGCCGGCGCGGCGGAAAAGTCACTCCCGATCCGGCTTGTCCTGTCCCTTCTGACTGCTTGCCAGGCGAAAGATCGCCGGCGAAGTGCGCAGCAGCCAGACGAAGCGGCCGCGTCGGCTCGCCGGAGCCGCCTCGCGGACCAGAAGCCGCAGGCCGACAAAGGCGACGAAGGCGAGGTGCAGCCCGCCGGTATAGACGAAGAAGGCGGCGGGCCCGAACCGGTCCATCACCGCCGAGGCGATCAGCGGGCCGACCATGGCGCCCAGCGCGAAGAACATGGTCAGCCCGGCGGCGAGCTCGACATATTGTCCGGGGCCGGCATGGTCGTTGGCATGGGCGGCGGAGAGCGAATAGAGCGGCAGCGCGAAGCCGCCGAACAGGAAGGCGCCGAGGAATATTGCCGCCTCAGCGGTGACGCCGGACAGGAACAGGCAGGAGAGGCCGGCGCCGAGCGTCGCCATGATCAGCACGTAGCGCCGGTCGATGCGGTCCGAGGCCCAGCCGAGCGGAAACTGGAAGATGGCGCCGGCGATCACCCACAGGCTGATCAGGAGCGCCAGCCCGTCGGCGTCGAGGCCGACCCCTTGCGCATAGACCGGGCCGACGGTGCGGAAGGCGCCGTTGGTCAGGCCGATGGTCAGGCAGCCGACGGCGGCGACCGGCGAGATCGCCCAGATCGACAGGTAGTTGATCCGCGTCGTGTCGGAGACCGGGGGATTGCCCTCGCGGGCGAGCGAGACCGGAATGAGCGCGGCGCAGAAGACAAGGCCGATCACCACCAGGATCTCGACGCCGCCGGCGCCGAAGGCCGGCAGCAGGAACTGCCCGCCGGTCACCGCGCCCAGGTCGACGATGCGGTAGATGCTGAGGATGCGGCCGCGCTCGGCATTCGAGGCAAGCGCATTCAGCCAGCTTTCCAGCACCATCGCCGTGCCGCAGAAGGCGATGCCGCTGACGAAGCGCAGGCCCGCCCAGGACACGCCCGGCGCGGTGAGCAGCAACAGCAGCACGGAGATGGCGCTCAGCGCTGCAAGGGCCGAGAACACCCGGATATGGCCGACGCGCTGGATCAGGATCGGCGTGACCAGCACGCCGAGAATGAAGCCGGCATAATAGGCCGAGCCGAACAGGCCGATGGTCGTGTCGGAAAGGCCGTTCAGCCGGCCGCGCACCGCGATCACGGTCATCGCCACGCCATTGGCGCCAAGCAGCAGAGCCGCGGCGACGAGAAGCGGGATCAGGCGGAAGAGCAGCGGACGCGAGGCGAGGGAGGACGGATTGTCGGGCATGCTGGCCAGCACTCGGGGCGGCGGGAACGCCGATCCTGACCGCGGTGGCCGCCCGCCACAAGCCCCTGTTTCGACTTTTCAACCTGGATGGCCGCAACGCTCGCGTATCGGGTGGGTGCGACGGGCGGCCGGCGATAGGCATGTCGAGGCGCCGGACAAGGCGTTGGCGGAGAGGGACAATGAGCTGGAAGAACTGGGTGCTGCTGGTCGTCTTGGCGCTGGTGTGGGGCGCGACCTTTCCCTTCGGCAAGATCGCCCTTGGCGAGATCCCGCCCTTCGTTCTCGCCTTCCTGCGGGTGCTGCTGGCGGCGCTGGTGCTGCACGCGGTGCTGCGGATCTACGGGCTTGCCTTTCCGCGCGATCGTTCGACCCTCGGCGCCTTCCTGCTGATGGGGCTTCTCAACAACGCGATCCCGTTCTCGCTGATCCTGTGGGGGCAGACGGGCATCTCGGCGAGCCTTGCCTCGATCCTCAACGCGACGACGCCGATCTTCACCGTGCTCGTCGCCTCGCTGGCGTTTCGCCAGGAGGTGTTGCGGGCGCATCGGGTCGCCGGCATCGCCGTCGGCTTCGCCGGGGTGGCGCTGCTGCTGTTGCCGGGGCTGGAGGCGGGCGCGCTGGCGGGCCTTGCCGGTGAGCCGGCCTGGGCGCAGTTCCTGTGTCTCGGCGCGGCGCTGTCCTATGCCTTTGCCGCCGCTTTCGCCCGCCGCTTTCGCGGTGTGCCGGTGATGGTGGCGGCGACCGGGCAACTCACCGGCTCCAGCCTGTTGCTGTTGCCGCTGGCGCTTTGGCAGGCGTCCGCCAGTCCCGGCGGCTGGTCGCCGGCCATGGCGGGGCCGGCGGCCTGGGCCTCGGTGGTGGCGCTGGGCACCGCCTGCACCGCCTTTGCCTATCTCATCTATTTCCGCCTGTTGAGCGAGGGCGGCGCCACCAATGCCTCGCTGGTCACGCTGCTGATCCCGGTATCGGCGACGCTGATCTCCGCCCTGCTGCTCGGCGAGGCCCTGTCGGGGCTGCAACTCGCCGGCATGGGCGTGCTGCTCGCCGGTCTGGTCCTGCTCGACGGGCGCGTGCTGGCAGTCTTCGGCAGTTCGCGCCGCCCGGCCGGGAGCGACCCTCGCTAGGCCGGGGCGCGGTGCGGCATTGCCTCGATGCGTTCGGCGAAGCGGTCGTAGATGTCGTGGAGCCGCTCTGGCGCGCGTTCCCGGCAGGCGGCAAGACGCGCAAGCGCCGTCTCGCGGTCGCCGTCGTCGATCGCCGCGACCAGTGCCGCATGGGCTTCGGCGAGTGCCTGGAACTCGGCACTGGTCGCATAGTCGGGATCGCCGACAAGGGCGAACAGGCGGATCGGCACGCTCTTGCCCTTCAGCGGGATGGCGCCGGCCTCCAGGAAGGCGAAGCCGGGGGCCGCGCGCGCGGTGTCCTCGGAGACGACGCAATCGGCGCCGACCGCCTTGCAGCTCGATTCGATTCGCGCCGCGACGTTCACCGCGTCGCCGATCACCGAATAGTTGAAGCGCCGGTCGGAGCCCATGTTGCCGACGCAGGCCTCGCCCGTGTTGAGGCCGACGCCGATGCGCACGCTCTGCGTCGGCAGTCCGCGCTGGCGGAAGTGGAAGGCATCTGCCGCGTTCAGCCGGTCGACGATCCGCACCATCTCCAGCGCCGCCCCGCAGGCCTTGGCGGCATGGTCGCCGACATCCATCGGCGCGTTCCAGAAGGCCATGATGCTGTCGCCGATATATTTGTCGATGGTGCCGCTGCGTGCCTGGATCTCCTCGGAGAGCGGCGACAGCAGGGCATTGAGGAAGGCGACCAGATCCGTCGGCGTCAGTTGCTCGGAGATCGGCGTGAAGCCGCGCACGTCCATGAACATGATGGTCATGTCGCGCATCTCGCCGCCGAGCCGCAGGGCGTCCGGCGCCGTCTCCAGCCGCTTGACCATTTCCGGCGCCAGATACTGGCCGAAGGCGGCGCGTACGAAGCGCTTTTCCCGTTCGGTCAGGACGTAGAGCAGGGCGGTGGCGGCGGCATAGACGGCGAACAGGTTGACCGCGGTCGGATAGACCGGATCGAGCAGCAGCCCTTGCGTGCGGAACAGGTGGATGGCGCCGGCATAAAGGACAAGGGCGATGCCGCCGCCGATGGCCGCCGCCCAGATCGCGCCGAAGGCGAGGGTCAACGCGATGACGGCGATGCCGAGCAGCACGGTGACGATGATCTCGGCGCCGTCGGCCCAGTCGGGCCGGCTGAGAAAGGTGCCGGCAAGGATCTGTTCCGCCGCCTGCGCATGCACCGAGACACCGGGGACGAGGTCGCCGAGGGGTGTCGCGCGGATGTCGAAGAGACCCACCGACGAGGTGCCGACGAAGACGATCTGACCCTCGATCTGCGCGGCGAGCCCGGTCCGTGTCGCCGGGTCCAGCACGTCGGCGGCGGAGACGTAGCGATCGGGCCGGTCCTCGTTGAAATAGACCCAGAGCTCGCCCTGCGCCGTGGTGGGGAAGGGAACCGCGCCGACCTTGATGTCGGTGACGGCCGCCGCGCCGGTGCCCAGTTCCCCGCTCGCATCGGCGGAGCGGATGATGTAGCTGCCGGCGCCCTGGGCAACCCGCAAGGCCTCCATCACCAGGCTCGGGAACAGCGCCTGCCCGTCGGTGAAGACCATCGGCACGCGCCGCACGATGCCGACCGTGTCGCGGCTGGACAGGCTGAGGCCGCCGCTTCCCGTCGCCGCCTCCTCCAGCACGGGCAGGCTGGCAAGCACCGAGGGGAAGGCGGGAAGGCTGGCGGCCGGGTCGCTGCCGGCATGGGCGAAACCGGCCTTGGCGGCCGGCCGGCCGCCATCGGCATTGGGCAGGATGGCGAAGCCGAGGACGACGGGCGCCTCGGCAATCGCCTCCGCGAAAAGTTGGTCCGTGTCCGGGAGCCGGTCGGCAAGCCCCTCCAGTGCGGCATCGCTGCCGAGCTTCAGGTCCGGCACATAGCGGTGGGGCGACAGCCGGTCCGGTTCTGCGAAGATCACGTCATAGGCGATGGCGGCGGCCCCCAGCTCCGCCAGCGCGCGGGTCAGGTCTGCCAGCGTGTCGCGGCGCCAGGGCCATTGGCCGTGCACGGCCAGCGAGCGCTCGTCGATGTCGACGATACGGACGGGAAAGTCATCGTGAGGGCGTGGCCAGAAGCGCTGGTAGCTGTCGAGGCCTATCAGACGGATCTCCGAGACGAAGGGCGGATCGTAGGCGCGCAGCGCGGTAACGACGGCGAGCACCAGGCACCCGACCGCCGCCACGAACAGGCGCTTGCGTCGCGTGATGCGCATGGGGTCTTCCGCCTTTCCTGCCGCCGGCCGTCATGCCGGTCCGATGCTCTAACCTTCCCGGCACTGCCGGGAAGGTTAGAGCATCGGATCTGAAAGGGGAATCCGCTTTGCGGCAAACGCGCGTCCCGCGCCGGGGGCGCGGGACTGCGATTTGCACGAGGCGAGAGGCGCTCGTGCCTGTCAGGCCGGGCCGGCGATCTGTGCCTGCGGCTGTTCCAGCTCGCGCGCGCCCCGGCGGACCGCCTTCTGCACCTTCTCGAAGGCGCGGACCTCGATCTGGCGGACGCGTTCGCGGCTGACGCCGAACTCGCTCGACAGGTCCTCCAGCGTCACCGGATCCTCGGACAGCCGGCGGGCCTCGAAGATCCGCCGCTCGCGGTCGTTGAGGACCTCCATCGCGTCGCCGAGCAGCTTGCGCCGCTGGTCGAGCTCTTCCTGCTGGGCGAAGATCGCCTCCTGGCTGTCGCTCTCGTCGACGAGCCAGTCCTGCCACTCGCCGCTGTCGGCCTCCGCGCGGATCGGCGCGTTGAGCGAGGCGTCGCCGGCGAGCCGCCGGTTCATCGACACGACCTCCTCCTCGCTGACGCCGAGCTTGGTCGCGATCTCCGTGACATGCTCCGGGCGCAGGTCGCCCTCGTCGAGCGCCTGGATGCGGCCCTTCAGCCGGCGCAGGTTGAAGAACAGGCGCTTCTGGTTGGCGGTGGTGCCCATCTTCACGAGCGACCAGGAGCGCAGGATGTATTCCTGGATTGCCGCCTTGATCCACCACATCGCATAGGTGGCGAGGCGGAAGCCCTTGTCGGGCTCGAAGCGCTTGACCGCCTGCATCAGGCCGACATTGCCTTCCGAGACAACCTCGGAGATCGGCAGGCCGTAGCCGCGATAGCCCATGGCGATCTTGGCGACGAGGCGCAGATGCGAGGTCACGAGCCGCTCGGCCGCGGCCGGGTCGTCATGCTCCTTGTAGCGCTTGGCGAGCATGTATTCTTCCTGCGGCTCCAGCATCGGGAACCGCCGGATCTCGTCCAGATATCGGCTGAGCCCGCCTTCGCCGGAGCTCAGCGCCGGAATGTTCTGGGCCATGAAAGCACCCCTTCTCCCACGATCCCTCCGG
Organism: Stappia sp. P2PMeth1; assembly: GCF_900185735.1. Classification (NCBI taxonomy): domain Bacteria; kingdom Pseudomonadati; phylum Pseudomonadota; class Alphaproteobacteria; order Hyphomicrobiales; family Stappiaceae; genus Stappia; species Stappia sp. P2PMeth1. The sequence goes on from NZ_FYAW01000007.1 coordinate 63,113, forward strand.
GGTCGCATCGGTCCTGGCCGAGTGTGCGACCGCCATCGCAGGGCATTCGGTTGCGGCGCCCGAATGGCACGCCGAAGCTCCCAATATAGGTGTCATTTGGACAATATCAGGACAAAACTTTGCTAATTATGATGGGGAAATTGTCCGGATTGCCGCAATCAGGGCAGCCATGTCGTCGGGAAGGGGGCTTTCGAAACGCAGGGTTTCCCCGCTCGCCGGATGGGCGAAGGCCAGCAGGCCGGCATGCAAGGCCTGACGGGGAAAGGCGTCGACGACCGCGCGGACCTGGTCCGGAAGACGTGCCGACTTGGTGCGGAAATGGGCGCCGTAGTCGGCATCGCCGATCAGCGGATGACCGATATGGGCCATGTGCACGCGGATCTGGTGGGTGCGGCCGGTCTCCAGCCGGCAGGCCATCAGGGCGGCCAGCGGGGCGGCGTCCTTCGGGCCGAAGCGCTCGCGCACCTGCCAGTGGGTGACGGCATGGCGGCCGCCCGACTTGGTCACCGCGATCTTCTGCCGGTTGGCGGAGGAGCGGGCGAGATCGGCGTCGACCGTGCCGCGAAGCTGCATCGGCGCGCCCCAGACGAGGGCGACATATTCGCGCTCCAGCGGGCCGGTGCGGCCATGGTCGGCGAACTGGGCCGCAAGGCCCTGATGGGCGAGGTCGGTCTTGGCGACGACCAGCAGGCCGCTGGTGTCCTTGTCGAGCCGGTGGACGATGCCGGGCCGCTTGACGCCGCCGATGCCCGACAGGCTGTCGCCGCAATGGTGCAGCAGGGCGTTGACCAGCGTGCCGCTCCAGTTGCCGGGGCCGGGATGGACAACGAGGCCGGCCGGCTTGTCGACGACGACGAGATGCTCGTCCTCATAGACGATCGTCAGCGGGATCGCCTCCGGCGTCGGCTCGGCCTCTTCCGCCTCGGGAAGCTCCAGCGCAAGGTCCTCGCCCGAATTGACCCGGTATTTGGGCTCCAGTATGGTCCGCCCGTCGACGCGCGCCCGGCCCTGACGGATCAGCGACTGGATGCGGCTGCGGCTGATTTCCGGCAGATGGCGGGCAAGGCACGCATCAAGGCGGCTGCCGGCATCCTCCTGGGAAACGGCAAGGGCTGCGATCGCGACGCCATCGGCATCGCCTTCCTCTTCAATGGACATAGACATGACACATCCGGCAATGGACGACGAAGACCGCAACGCGGAAGCCCCGCTGGATCCGGCGATGGAACGGGTTCAGAAGAAGCTGAAGCGGCTGCTCGCCGTCTCGAGCCTCGTCATGGTGCTCGGCTTCATGGCCGTTCTCGCGGCCATCATCTACAAGCTGTCCGAAAGCGGCAAGCGGGCGGACGGCAGCGATATAGCCGCAACCGTCGCGATCGGCAAGGACGGGCGGGTGGAAAGCATGATCCTGTCGGGCGATCGGCTGATCCTGCTGGTGCGCGACGGCACGACCAGCAAGCTGCTGCATCTGGAGGCGACGACCGGCCGGCTGATCGGCGAGACGACGTTTGTCGCGCAGTAGCGAACAACGGGCGGCCGCCAGGTACATCGGCGGTCGGCATGGCGGTTTTTCAACTGTCCACAGGCTTTGCGAAAAATGGGGCTTGCATTCGGCGCGCGGGCGTTCTATTGACGCGGCCTGTTCGTAACTGACCGGCCGACGCCCCCATCGTCTAGCGGTCTAGGACGCCGCCCTCTCACGGCGGAAACAGGGGTTCGAGTCCCCTTGGGGGTGCCAATTTTCGCAAGCGCTTGCGATACGAGCGACTTGCCGCCGGATCCACGACATTTCCGGAAAATCGAAGCGTCCAGGCTGCCTGCGGGCAAGGCTTTTCGCGTGCGCGGCATCCGGCCCCGTGCCGATTCCGGTTGCCCCTTTCCCTCCGGTGCCTGCCGCAAATGCAAAACGCCGGCGCGAGGGCGCCGGCGTTTCGGGGTCGTGCAAATGTGGCTTGCGGCGGCTCAGCCGGCGACCTGGAAGCGCGAGCGGGCCACAAGGCCCTGCGTACCGGCGGCCTGGGCCGGCTGATAGAGGCCGCGCAGTTCCGGTACCGGGCGGAAGGCATCGGTCAGGCCGACCACCGTCTCAGCCGCACCCAGCACCAGATAGCCGTCGGCCGGCATCTGCTTGGCGATGCGCTGCAGCACGTCCACCTTGGTCGGCTGATCGAAGTAGATCAGCACGTTGCGGCAGTAGACGATGTCGAAGGAGCCGAGCGTGGAAAAGCTCTCCAGCAGGTTCAGCTTGCGCCACTGCACCATGGAGCGCAGTTCCGGGTTGATCTGCCACAGGTCACCCTTCTGGGTGAAATACTTCAGCAGCATCTGGATCGGCAGGCCGCGCTGCACCTCGAACTGGCTGTAGATGCCGTTCCTGGCCTTTTCCAGCACTTCGTTCGACAGGTCCGTGCCGATGATCTCGACCCGGTAGCCAGCCAGTTTCGCTGCTGCTTCCTTCAGGCAGATCGCGAGCGAATAGGGCTCCTGGCCGGTGGAGGCGGCGGCGCACCAGATGCGGATCGCGCGGCGGTCGGCGCGCGCCTTCAGCATCGCCGGCAGCATCACCTCGCGGAAATGCTGGAACGGGGTGCTGTCGCGAAAGAAGAAGGACTCGTTGGTGGTCATCGCCTCGACCACGTCGGAGCAGAGCTGCATCGCACCGGGCTTCTGCATCGCCTGGATCAGCTCGGCAAGGCCGGCATGGCCGTGACGCCGGGCGACCGGCAGCAGGCGGCTTTCCACCAGGTACTGCTTCTCGTTGGTCAGAACCAGTCCAGACTTGGCCTTCAGGAACTGCTTGAGATATTCGAACTGTGACGCAATCACCTGGGGCCTCCACTCAACAATCCGGAGATCTTGGGGCCGATCCGGGAGATCGGCAGGATCTCGCAACACATGCCCGTCTGCGCGGCCGCGCCGGGCATGCCCCACACCACGCTGGTCGCCTCGTCCTGGGCGATGACGCTGCCGCCGCCGGCGGCGATGGTGCGCACGCCCGCGGCGCCGTCATGACCCATGCCGGTCAGCACCACCGCCAGGGTGGCGGAGCCGTAGACCTTGGCGACGCTGTCGAACAGGGGATCGACCGCCGGCTTGCAGAAGTTCACCGGCGGGCCGTCGTTCAGCCGGGCCAGCACCTGGCCACCGTCCTTGTCGACGGTCATGTGCAGGCCGCCCGGCGCGACATAGATGTGGCCGGGCTTCAGGATCTCGCCGTTCTCCGCTTCCTTCGCCGGCCGGAGCGAGGCCTTGGCGAGATGTTCGGCGAGGATCGCGGTGAAGGTCGGCGGCATGTGCTGCGTCACCACCACCGGCACTTCGCGGATGGCCGTGCCGATGTCGGCCAGCAGTTTCTGCAGCGCCTGAGGGCCGCCGGTCGAGGAGCCGATGGCCAGGATGCGCGGGCGGGCCGCCGAATAGGGCCGGGTGCGGATCGCCGGTGCGGCGGGCGCAGCGGCGGGACCGGCGGCAAGGCGGCTGTAGCCGGCAGGGGCGGCGCCGGCCGGGGCCTGCGACGCGGCGCGTCCGGCCGCGGTCTGGGCGCGCATCATGCGCCCGCCGCCGGCGGGCCCGAGATTGCGGCGGCGCTGGCCGAGAGCCTTGACCTTGTCGATCAGCTCGCGGCGGAAATCGATCGAGGTGGTGACCTCGCTGGTCGATTCCGGCTTCGGAACATAATCCTGGGCCCCGAGCGACAGGGCGCGCAGGCTGACCTCGGCGTTGCGGCGGGTCAGGGTGGAGGCCATGATGACGACGAGATCACGCTTCTTGCGCAGCATCAGCGGCAAGGCGGTCAGCCCGTCCATTTCCGGCATCTCGATGTCGAGGACCACCACGTCCGGATTGGAGCGTTCGATATCGTCGACGGCCAGCTTGCCGTTGCGATGCGAGCCGACGAGCTGCAGCGCCGGGTCGGCCTCGACCCAGCGGCTGAGCAGGCCGCGAATGACGACGGAATCGTCGACAACCATGACGCGGATACAATCCGCCTTGGCACCGTCCCGGTGAGGGGCCGGCGCTGAAGAACTGACGTTCATGTGGTTTGCCCTTGAAAAGGGTTACAGCAGCCCGGCCTCGTGGAATTTCGCTTCCACGATGTCCTTGTCGAACGGCTTCATGATGTACTCGTTCGCGCCTGCCCGCATGGCCCGGGTGATATGCGCGACGTCGTTCTCCGTCGTGCAGAACACGACGACGGGCTTTTCTCCACCATATTCCTTGCGCAGGGCCAGCAGGAACTCCAGGCCGTCCATTTCCGGCATGTTCCAGTCGAGCAGGATGGCATCCGGCATGCGCTTGCGGCAGGCCTCCAGCGCCTTCAGTCCGTCCTCCGCCTCCGAGATCTCGAAGGACAGGTCCTCCAGGATGCGGCGTGCGACCTTGCGGATGACGCTGGAATCGTCGACGACGAGACAGTGTTTCATTTCTTGGTCTCCCGATTGCCGGGTTTCAGTTCACCGGTACGGCCGCTTCAGGCCGCGACCATCGGCTCGAACATCGCGCCGAACAGGCGGCCGACATCGAGGATGATCATGAGCTTGCCGTCGAGGCGGTGGACGCCGCCGGAAATCTCGGCCCAGCGCTTGTCGAGATTCGACGGATTGGGTTCCATGGAGTCGTTCGACAGGCGCAGCACCTCGCCGACCTGATCGATGACGAGCCCGTAGCTTTCGCCCTTGTGCTCGATGCCGACCGCCATGACCTGGGCGTTCTCGCCGCGGTCGGGCAGGTGCAGCCGCTTGCGCATGTCGATGGCGGTGACGATGCGGCCGCGCAGGTTCAGCACGCCGGCGACCTCGGGAGCGGCCAGCGGCACGCGGGTCACGCTCTCGGGAACGAAGACGTCATGCACCTGGCTGATCGGCAGCCCGAAGAGTTGGCCGCCGATGATGACGGTGACGTATTGGATGGTATCGTCGATACCGGCTGCGAGATTGTCGTTGTGCCTCATGCCGCAATTCCCATTTCACCGGCGAACAGGTCCTTCAGCGAGGCGATCAGCCCCGGACGGTCGAACTTTGCCACATAGTCGTCGAAACCGGCCTGGCGGCCGCGCTCGATGGAGGCCGGAGAGACCACCGCCGACAGCGCCAGGATCGGGATCTTGCGGAAGCGCGGATCGCGCCTGAGCGCCTCGCAGAACTCGAAGCCGTTGATCTCGGGCATCTCGATGTCGCTGACGATCGCCTGGAACGCGTCGCCGTTCTCCAGCAGCTCGAAGGCCTGGTGCGGACCGGTGACGGCGGTGACGTCGTAGCCGGCCGCCTTGAGGACGGGCGTCAGCATGTTGCGGAAGAAGGCGCTGTCGTCGACCAGGAGAACCTTCTTGGTCAGCGCGGAGATGTCCATCTCCTTGCGCATGAACCAGTCCTCGAAGGCCTGCGGCAGGTAGTAGCCGAGGTCGATGATCTCGGTCGCCTTGTCCTTGATGACCGCCGAGCCGAGGATGCCGGGCCGGTCGGAGCCGACCTCGATGTTCAGGCGGTCCTCGACGATGTCGACGATCTCGTCGACGACGAGGCCCATGGACCGGCCGGCATCCGAGAAGACCAGCATCGGCTGGGTTCCGTCGGCGCGGCGGGTCTGCGAGGCCTCGATATAGACCAGCGGCATCAGGGCACCGCGATACTGGACCAGGTCGCGGCCGTTGGAGTGCTCGATCTTGGAGACTTCGAACTCCTCCAGGCGCGTGACCAGCGACAGCGGCACCGCCTTGGGCTCGGGCGAGCCGGCGCGGAACAGCAGCATCGACACGGTCGACTGGCCGTCGAGGGCGGAGGTCATCGCCTCCTCGGCCTCCTTGCGCTCGCCTTCGGCGACGACGCTGGACGCGTGGCTGGCCATGGCGGAGGCGACGCCGTTCGGATCGATGATCATGATCACCGCACCGTCACCCAGGATGGTGTTGCCGGAGAACATGGTCAGGTTGCGCAGCATGGAGGACATCGGCTTGACGACGATTTCCTCGGTATGGAAGACCCCGTCGACGACGACGCCGAAGGTCTGGCTGCCGACCTGCATCACGACGATGAAGCCGGTATCGGACTCGATCTCCTGGCCGCCATTGTTCGGGCCGACGCCCAGCAACTGGGACATGTGCACCAGCGGCAGCAGCTTGTTGCGCAGACGCAGGACCGGGGTGTCCTTGATGCGCTCGATCCGGTGTTCGGAGTTCGACTGCACGCGGACCAGCTCGACCACCGACAATTGCGGGATGGCGAAGCGGTCGCCGCCGGCCTCGACGATCAGCGCCGAGACGATGGCGAGCGTCAGCGGGATCTTGATGATGAAGCTCGATCCGCGGCCCGGAACCGAGCGCAGGTCGATCGTTCCGCCGATCAGCTCCACATTGTTGCGGACCACGTCCATGCCGACGCCGCGGCCCGAGACGCTGGTGACGTTCTGCGCCGTGGAGAAGCCGGCGTGGAAGATGAACTTGTGGATCTGCTGATCCGTCATCTTGTCGAGCTCGGCCTCGCTGGCCAGCCCGCGCTCCAGCACCTTGGCCTTGACGCGGTCGACATCGATGCCGCGCCCGTCGTCCTTGACCTCGATGATGATATGGCCGCCCTCATGATAGGCGGACAGGGTGATCGTGCCCTTTTCCGGCTTGCCGGCGGCGCGACGGTCGACCGGCATCTCCAGCCCGTGATCGGCGGAGTTGCGGATCATGTGGGTGAGCGGATCCTTGATCAGCTCGAGAACCTGGCGGTCGAGTTCGGTCTCGGCGCCGATCATCTCCAGTTCGATCGGCTTGTCGAGTTCCTGGCTCAGGTCGCGGACGATGCGCGGCAGCTTCTGCCAGGCATTGCCGATCGGCTGCATGCGCGTCTTCATGACGCCTTCCTGCAGCTCGGCGGTCACGTTCGACAGGCGCTGCAGCGGCACCTTGAACTCGGAATCCTCGTGCCGGCGGACGATCTCGAGAAGCTGGTTGCGGGTGAGGACCAGCTCGGAGACCATCGTCATCAGGTGTTCGAGCGTCTCGACCGCGACGCGGATCGACTGGCTCGACACGGAGGCTTTCTTCTCGCCCTTCTCGGCGCTCTCGCGCGGGGCGGCCTCTTCCTCGCGGACGCGGGGACGGATGGCACGGGGCGGCGGCGGGGCGGCGGCTTCCGCCTCCATCTCCGCATCGGCCTCGATTTCGGACACGGGAGCGGAAACCGGGAGCTCGACCTCCACCTCGGCTTCGCGGAAGGCGCGCTCCAACTCGTCGAGGGAGACTTCGCCGGGACGGAGCGGACGCTCCAGCACCTGTTCGACGAGGCCGCCGCTGGCAACGCCTTCTTCCTCGGCGACGGGTTCGTCCTGGGCGGCGGCGCCCCCGGCCACGGCCGCGAGCGACATGCGCTCGAGCTCGGAGATCAGGTCGTCGTCGCTGCCCTCGGGCTCGGTTCCGCCGGCCGCCTCGAGATCGGCAAGGATCTCCTTGATGCGGTCGATGGAGGAGAGGATGAGCGAGACCGCCTCGGGCGTCACCTTGGCGCCGTCACGGAACTTGCCCATCAATGTCTCGCCGGCATGGGCCAGCGCCTCGAGGCGCGGCAGGCCGAGGAAACCGCAGGTTCCCTTGATCGTGTGGACCAGACGGAAAATATTGTCGAGAATCTTCGCGTTGTTCGGTTCCTGCTCGAACTTCACAAGCTCGACGTCGACGACATCCAGGCTCTCGTTCGTTTCTGTAAGGAACTCGCTAAGCAAGTCGTCCATGGCCACACTCACCCGACTGGTTACTGGTACACGATCCGGATCCTGCATCCGGACCACCCATCCCTGACGGAGACAATGCGGCTCAAACAGTTAAGATAGACTGAAACGACGTAGGGTACTTTTGAAGCAGTTTAACCCGCAGAGGTGGCAGTAATCTTGACTCCATCGTCTTCCTTAACGACTTCTAAAGCCATACCGGAGTCACGGGCGAGCAAGACGGCGTAGACCGGCTGAACGGTGTGGGCGTCGATTCTTTCCGGTTCCTTGCCGGAGGTCATGTCGAGAACAAGGGCCGGAACCTTGGTTGTCGATCCCGTTACTTTCAACCGGAAGGTGGGAGCCTGCGCATCGCCGTCCATGGTGACGGTGATCAGGCCGCCGCGCGGGACGCACTGGTTGGCCAGCAGCACCAGGTTGAGCAGCAGCTTGACCCGGTTCTTGGCCATCAAGAGGCGGGGCACCTGCCAGTCGAGATCGGCCTTCTCGTTGGCGAGGAAGCCGGCGGCAACCGAATGAGCGTCGCCAAGGTCGATCTCCGCGCCGGCCGAGCCGGCGGCGCCGAAGGCAAGGCGCGCGAACTGCAGCTTGGCCGAGGCCTGACGCGCACTCTTGCGGATCAGGTCCATCGCGAATTCCTTCATGTCCTCGCTGTTGTCCTCGTCGAGGACTTCGAGGCCGTTGGTGATCGCGCCGACCGGAGAGATGATGTCGTGGCAGACGCGGCTCGCCACCAGGGCGGCAAGGTCGAGGGCGCTGAGTTCGTCGATGGCGGTCATGAAGTGTCCTTGGCGATATCCCTGGGAGGCCCCTGGCGATACATGCGCCTCGACGAGTGGCAGCGTCCCTGACCGGCCGTCCTGGTTGTCCCGGACGATGCCAAGGCCGTGCCTGCCGTCGCGGCACGATTCGATCCTCGCGAAAGGGTTACACCGCCCGTTCCGCGCTGCCAAGCGGTCCGGTCTCCGGCCGGTCTCCCGCCGGTCAGTGGCTGCAGCCTTCGGCGCGGGCATGGCCCCTGGCGGCGGCCAGCAGGTTGTCCGGATCGGCCAGGAACAGGAAGCGGTTGATTTCGGAATGGAAGAGCAGGAGGTGGCCGTTGTAGAGGGCGAAGATCATCGGGTTGCCGATGGTGACGAAGCCTTCGGCGAGCGCCAGCGGGTCGCAGCCCCGCAGAAACGGCGCGTAGACATGCGGGTCCTTCAGGAAGGCGGCGCGATTGCCTTCGTTGACGAACATCCAGACGGTGTCGTCCCAGCGCAGCTCCTGCCGCCGGCTGCCCTGGCGCGGCGCGCGGTCGATGAAATAGGCGACCGGATCGTGGCCGCCGAGCGCATAGCCTGACATCGGATCGGTGGCGTAGTCGATGGCCGGAGCCGGGGCGGCGATCAGAAACACGCCCAGCAGGCCGGCGACAAGGGCCGGCAGGCTCCGTCCGCCGCGCCGGGCCGGCGACCATAATCTTTTCCGATTTGGACTACACTCTGGCATCGAATCAGTCCGCGTTCCCCGGGGCGACGACTGTGCCCACAAGCCGGGTTCGAGGGCAACCGCGGAGGAGCCCGGCCGGGGGGCCGGCGGCCCTTGCCGAATGCAGCAGTGTCACTGGAAACGTGTCACTGGAAACGTGTCACTGGAAACGCGTCACTGGACGCGTGTCGCCGGAACGAGGTGTCTGTCGGCGGTCCGCGCAGGTTCGACAGGGCGTTTGGGCGGCGGCAAAGGTTGGCCGCGGAAAACGCGCGGATGCCGGAAGCGAACCGCTGGCACGCGCGAGCATCGAGGATGGAGCATCATGACGTCACTTTCCCCTTTCCGCGCCGGCACGATCGCCGCCACCCTGGTGTTCGGCCTTCTCGCGCTCGTCGCGGCCGGCCTGCCGCAGGCGCGGGCGCAGCAGCCCGAGCAGTACAGCCAGGGCGAGTTGCTCGATACCGGCCATCGCTTCTTCGGCCAGTTGTCGGGCGGCCTTGCCTCGGTGGTGGAGCGCGCGGTGGCACAATACGGCCAGCCCAACGGCTATATCCTCGGGGAGGAAGGCTCCGGCGCGCTGATCGCCGGGGCGCGCTATGGCGAGGGGCAGCTCTACACGCGCAATGCCGGCACCCACAAGGTGTTCTGGCAGGGGCCGTCGCTTGGCTGGGACATCGGCGGCGACGGGGCCCGGGTGATGATGCTGGTCTACAATCTGCCCGACACGTCGGCGATCTATCGCCGCTATGTCGGCGTCAACGGCTCGGCCTATCTGATCGGCGGCTTCGGCATGACGGTGCTGTCCAACCACGACATCTATGTGGTGCCGGTGCGTGCCGGCGTCGGCGCGCGGCTCGGGGTCAATATCGGCTACCTGAAGTTCACCGACCAGCCGACCTGGAACCCTTTTTGAGCGGAGCCGTGCCGAGGCGCTTGGCGGGCGACCCTGCGTCTTGTATCAGGAAGGCATGGTAAAATGTGCAGGTGACGGGGCGTCGATGTCCCGCGGCCTGCAAGGCCGAGGCACGCGAGGCGCCAGGGTTTCGGTGCCTGGGTCCGGGTGCGGGGCCTCCATGGCCGGAACCGTCCGGCGCCCGTGCTCCAACGGTGGTGAGCGGTCTTGATTGAAGCGGCAATGTATGTGGCCCTCGGCTTCTGCCTCGCCGGCCTGCTGGCGGTGGCGCTGATCCCGACCGTGTGGCGCCGGGCGGTGCGGCTGACGCGCGCCGCCGTCGAGGCGACGACGCCGATGACCCATGCGGATGTGCGCGGCGAGATCGCCGGCCTGCGTGCCCGCCACGCGGTCGAATACCGCAAGCTGGAGGCGGGGCTGGAGCGGCTGCGGCAGCAGGCGACGGAGAACCGCATCGCCCGCGACCGGGCCGAGGCGCTGGCCGGCGACCTGCGCGCCGAATTCGGGGCGAAGGATCAGGCGCTGGCCGAGGCGATGGCGCGGGAGGAGGATCTGCGCCGCGAGATCCATGACGGCGGCGAGGCGCTGGCGCGGGCAAAGGCACGCATCCGCGAGTTGGAACGCAGCCTCAAGCGGCTGATGGCGGCGGAGGCCAGCGGCGACAGGGGCGGCGGATCCGGCGAGGCCGTTCACGTCCAGCCTCCTGTTTCGATCCACCCCCCGACCGTGGCGGAGGTCGAGGTGCCGATGGTGGCGGCACGCGGCGACGATCCGCTCGGCAAGGTTTCCGAACTGACCAGGGTGACGGCGCTGGAGGGCGAGATCGCCTCGCTGAAGCGCCGGCTCAAGCGCGCCGAGGAGCGCGCCGCCGCGGCCGGCGGGATCGACGAGGCGTCCGGCACGCAGGGCGCGGGCCGGGGCGGCGGCCTCAGCCGGCAGGAGCTGCGCGCCCGCGACGACCGGCTGTTCGAGACGGAGTCGCGGCTCATCGCCGCCCAGGCGGAAATCACCCGCCTGTCGGTGCTGGCGGAAGGGACTTCGGGCGAGGAGACGCTGGCCGGGGAAGCGGCGCGGCTGCGCACCGAGAACGAACGGCTGCGGGCGGAACTGCGCGGCAATGACGATTTCGTCGCCCTGCGCGCGGAGCTTGCCGGCCTTGCCGCCTCCGTTGCCGCCTCGCTCGGGACCGACGAGGATCTGGCGCCGGTGCTTGCGGCAACGGAGGCGCCTGATGCTGTCGCCCCGTCGGTGGCTCAGTCGCTGGCCGCACGCATCCGCGCGGTGCGCGAACGCAAGGCGCCGGCAGCGGACGGGGCAGTCCAGCCGCCGCCGCAGGCGCCCAAGCGGGAGACGCGCAGCAAGGCCAAGGCCGGCGGCTGACACCCGCTCCCGCCCGCAGGCGGGGGTGCCCAATCTCAGCCGGCGGCGGCCGACTTCTTCTCCAGCCGGGCCCGGATGCTGGCGACATCGGCTTTCGGGGTGGCGGCAAAGAGCGTGCGCGTATAGGCGTGCTGCGGATTGCCGAAGACCTCGTCCCGCGTGCCGTATTCCACCGCTTCGCCGAAATACATCACCATCACCTTGTCGGCGATGTAGCGCACGACCGACAGGTCGTGGCTGATGAACACATAGGTGAGGCCGAATTCGTCCTGCAGATCGGCCAGCAGATTGAGTATCTGCGCCTGCACGGAGAGATCCAGCGCGGAGACCGGCTCGTCCAGCACGAGGAGGCGCGGGCGCAGCATGATCGCGCGGGCAATGGCGACGCGCTGGCGCTGGCCGCCGGAGAACATGTGCGGATAGCGCCCGTAATGCTCCGGCTTGAGCCCGACCTTTTCCAGCATGGCGAGCGCCGCGTCGCGCCGCTCGGCCGCGCTCATCGAGGTGTTGAGCAGCAGCGGCTCCTCCAGCACGGCGCCGATCTTCTGGCGCGGATTGAGCGAGCCATAGGGGTTCTGGAAGACGATCTGCACCGCCTGGCGCATCTCCCGGGTGATGCCGTGGCGGGTGATGTCGATCGGCGTGCCGTCGATCTCGATGGAGCCGGAGGTCGGGGCGTCGATCATCGTCAGCATGCGGGCGAGGGTCGACTTGCCGCAGCCGCTCTCGCCGACCACGGCCAGCGTCGTGCCCCGCTCCACGTCGAAGCTGACGCCCTTGACCGCATGCAGCAGGCGCGGCGCGGAGAACAGGCCGCCGCCGATCTGGTAGTCGCGCTTGAGGTCGCGGACCTTGAGGATGACGTCGCTCATGGGCGTGCCTCCCGGCCGCTATCCGTGCCGGCCTGGGTTTCCCTGGCGAAGTCCCTGGCGAAATCCGCGACGGTCGGCAGCCGGTCGCCGGTGGCGTTTTCCGGCAGGGCCGAGAGCAGCGCCCGCGTATAGGGATGGCTGGGGTTCTCGAACAGGGTGAGCACGTCGGCGGTCTCCATCTGCCGGCCCTGGTACTGGACGACGACCCGGTCGGCGGTCTCGGCGACGACGCCCATGTCGTGGGTGATCATGATCAGCCCCATGCCGTGGTCGCGCTGCAGGCGGGTCAAGAGGTCGAGGATCTGCTTCTGGATGGTGACGTCGAGCGCCGTGGTCGGCTCGTCGGCGATCAGCAGCTTGGGATTGCAGGCGGTGGCGATGGCGATCATCACCCGCTGGCACTGGCCGCCCGACATCTGGTGCGGGAAGGCGCCGATCCGGCGCTCCGGCTCGGGAATGCCGACGGCGGTGAGCAGTTCGATCACCCGGTCGCGGCGCTGCCGGCGGTTGAGGGTCGTGTGGGTCTTCAGCGCCTCGTCGAGCTGGAAGCCGACGGTGAAGCAGGGGTTGAGGCTGGCGATCGGCTCCTGGAAGATCATCGCGATGTCCTTGCCGATGACCTTGCGCCGCTGCGCCGCCGAGAGGGACCTGAGGTCGGTGCCCTCGAAGGACATGCGCTCGGCGGTGACCGTCGCGGTGTCGGGCAGCAGTCCCATCACCGCCAGCATGGCGACCGACTTGCCGGAGCCGCTCTCGCCGACGATGGCGAGCACCTCCCCGGCCTCGACCGTGTAGTCGACGCCGGCAAGCGCGCGGAACGGGCCGCTGGCGGTGTCGAATTCGACGCTGAGATTGCGGATTTCGAGCAGGCTCATCGGGTCAGCTCCGCTTCAGCTTCGGATCGAGGGCATCGCGCAGGCCGTCGCCGACCAGGTTGATGGCGAGCACGGTGATCAGGATCGCAAGGCCGGGGAAGGTGACCACCCACCAGGCGCGCAGGATGAATTCGCGCGCTTCCGCCAGCATCGTGCCCCATTCCGGGGTCGGCGGCTGGGCGCCCATGCCGAGGAAGCCGAGGGCGGCCGCGTCCAGGATGGCGTTGGAGAAGGACAGGGTCGCCTGCACGATCAGGGGTGCCAGGCAGTTCGGCAGGATCGTCTTGAACATCAGCCGCAGGGGGCCGGCCCCGGCCAGCCTTGCGGCCACCACATAGTCGCGGTTGCGCTCGGCCAGCACGGCGGCGCGGGTCAGGCGGACGAAATGCGGCTGCAGCACGATGGCGATGGCGATCATCGCATTGCCAAGCCCGGGCCCGAGCACGGCGACCAGCACCAGCGCCAGCAGCAGCGAGGGGAAGGCGAGGATCACGTCCATCACCCGCATGATCACGGTGTCGACCCAGCCGCGGAAATAGCCGGCGACGAGGCCGAGCACGATGCCGCCGGTGAGCGCGATCGTGACCACCACCAGGCCGATGAACAGCGAGAAGCGGGCGCCGAAGATCAGGCGGGAGAGGATGTCGCGGCCGACGGCGTCGGTGCCGAGCAGGAAGGCGGCCTTGCCCCCTTGCGCCCAGGCCGGCGGGGTCAGGAAGCTGTCGCGATACTGCATGTCCGGATGGTGCGGGGCGACCAGCGGGGCCGCGAGCGCGACCAGCACAAGGGCGCCGAAGACGACGAGGCCGGCGACGGCGCCGCGGTTGCGCGAGAAGTAGAACCAGAACTCCGCCAGCATCTTACGGGTGGCGTTGCGGCTTTCCGCCTCGACGGCGGCGGTGGAAACGGGTGTGTCGGTCATGGTCGGCCCCGGCTCAGGTGTGACGGATGCGCGGATTGACAAGCCCGTAGAGCATGTCGACCGTCAGGTTCACGATCATCACGATCAGTGCGATCATCAGCAGGCCGCCCTGGACTACGGGATAGTCGCGGCGGGAGATGCTGTCGATCATCCACTTGCCGATGCCCGGCCAGGAGAAGATCGTCTCGGTGAGGATGGCGCCGGCGAGCAGCACGCCCACCTGCAGGCCGATGGTGGTGATCACCGGGATCATGGCGTTTCTGAGCGCGTGCAGGCCGATGACGCGCAGCGGCGCCAGGCCCTTGGCTCTTGCGGTACGGACATAGTCCTCGCCCAGCACTTCGAGCATCGCCGAGCGGGTCTGGCGGGCGATCACGGCGAGCGGGATCGTCGCCAGTACCAGGGAGGGCAGGATCAGGTGGCTGACCGCCGACTGGAAGGCGCCCTTCTGTCCGGACAGCAGGCTGTCGATCAGCATGAAGCCGGTGACCTGCGGGAAGAAGTACATCAGCGAGATGCGGCCCGAGACCGGCGTCCATTGCAGGATGCCGGAGAACAGGATGATCAGCAGCAGGCCCCACCAGAAGATCGGCATGGAATAGCCGACCAGCGCGGTGCCCATGATCGCCTGGTCGGTGACCGAGCCGCGGCGCACGGCGGCGAGGATGCCGGCGGGGATGCCGAGCGCCACCGCGATGATGATCGCGCAGATCGCCAGTTCGACGGTCGCCGGGAACAGCGCCATGAATTCGTCGAAGACCGGCTTCTTGGTGACGATGGAGTTGCCGAGATCGCCGGTGAGAACGCCGGCGAGATAGTCGAGATATTGCTGCCAGACGGGCTTGGAAAAGCCGAACTGCTCCATCAACTGGGCGTAGCGTTCGGGGCTGAGGCCGCGCTCGCCGGCGAGCAGCAGCACCGGATCGCCGGGCAGCAGGCGGATGAAGCCGAAGGCGATGATCGTCACGCCGATGAAGGTCGGGACGAGCAGCGCCAGGCGTGCGAACAGGAAGCGGATCATCGGGCGTGTCCAAAACGACCGCACCGGCCCCGGAAGAGATCCGGGCCGGTGCGGGATGGCGTTGGCCGGGCATCTCCGCCCCGGACCTTGCAGCCGGAGCGGAGAGACCGCGGCGCGCGCGGTTTACTCGGCGATGTCGACGCCGTCAAACCAGTGGCCGCCGAGCGGGTCCATGACATAGCCGGACACCTTGGCCGACATCGGCATGAACACGACCGAATGGGCGATGGTGGCCCACGGCGCCTGCTCCTTGAACACGACCTGCGCCTGTTCGTAGAGCTTGGTGCGCTCTTCCTTGTCCGCGGTGACCTTGGCCTTCTGGATCAGATCGTCGAAGGTCCTGTCGCACCACTGGGCACGGTTGGCGCTGCCGACGCTGTCGCAGCCGAGCAGCACGGCGAGGAAGTTGTCCGGATCGCCGTTGTCGCCGGTCCAGCCGAGCAGGATGGCACCGTCGCGGTCGAGCTCGGTCGAGCGCTTCAGGTACTCGCCCCACTCAAAGGAGACGATCTCGACCTCGACGCCGACCTCGGCGAAGTCGGCCTGGATCAGTTCGGCCATGCGGCGGGCGTTCGGGTTGTAGGGGCGCTGCACCGGCATCGCCCAGACCTTCATCTTGAGACCCGAGACGCCGGCTTCCTCGAGCATCTTCTTGGCGGCTTCCGGATCATAGGGATCGTCGACGATGGCCTCGTTATAGGACCACATGGTCGGCGGGATCGGGTTCTTGGCCGCCTGGCCGGCGCCCTGGAACACCGCGTCGAGGATCGCCTGCTTG
Organism: Stappia sp. P2PMeth1; assembly: GCF_900185735.1. NCBI lineage: Bacteria > Pseudomonadati > Pseudomonadota > Alphaproteobacteria > Hyphomicrobiales > Stappiaceae > Stappia > Stappia sp. P2PMeth1. The sequence goes on from NZ_FYAW01000007.1 coordinate 79,057, forward strand.
TTGATCGCCATGTTGAGGGCCTTGCGGACCTTGGCATTGTCGAAGGGGGCGATCCGGGTGTTGTAGCCGAGATAGCCGACGTTGAGGCCTTCCTGCTCCATCAGGGTCAGGTTGGCGTCGGCCTTGATGTCGGCGAGGTCGGCCGGTGCCGGATAGGGCATCACGTGGCACTCGCCGGCCTTCAGCTTCTGCAGGCGCACCGAGGCGTCCGGCGTGATCGCGAAGATCAGGTTGTCGATCGGCTGCTTGCCGCCCCAGTAGTCGGCGAAGGCCTGGTAGCGGATGACCGCGTCCTTCTGGTAGCCGACGAAGGAGAACGGACCGGTGCCGATCGGCTCCTGGTTCATCATCTCCATCTTGCCGTCGGCGGCGAGCTTGTCGGCATATTCGGCCGACAGGATCGAGGCGAAGTCCATGGCGAGATTGGCGATCATCGGCGCTTCCGGCCGGCTGAGCACGAATTTCACCGTATGGTCGTCGACCTTGACGATCTCCTTGATGAGATCGGGCATCGACATGCTGTCGAAATATTCCCAGGAGGCGCCGGCGGTATAGGCGTTCCACGGGTGGTTCTTGTCGCCCTGGCGCTGGAAGGAGAAGATCACGTCGTCGGCGTTGAAGTCGCGGGTCGGCGTGAAATACGGCGTCGTGTGGAACTTCACGCCCTGGCGCAGGGTGAAGGTGTATTCCAGACCGTCATCGGAGACCGACCAGCTCTCGGCCAGGCCCGGCAGGACCTCGGTGGTGCCGCGCTTGAACTCGACCAGCCGGTTGTAGATCGGCTTGGCGGAGGCGTCGAAGGTGGTTCCGGCGGTGAAGAGGGCGGCATCGAAGCCCTCCGGCGACCCTTCCGAGCAATAGACGAGATTCTTGGCGGAGGCGGCGCCGGTCGCGAACAGGGCGAGGCTGACGCCCAGAAGGGCGGCCTTCATGCTGCGGCGGATGATCATGGATACTCTCCCAGTTGAAGATTCGGCGCGCCCCGATTTATCTTCCCTTGGGGAAGTCTGTTTTCCTGCGGGACGGCCTTGTGGGCACATTAATAGCGCCTGCACAGGCTTACAACAGAATGATGGTTTCTATTTTCATCGCAAATGGGAAGAAAAATCCCGAACAGGCGCCGTGCGGGAAGGCCGTCGCGCACGGGCGCGCAGGCGGTGTTTACTTTACGCCACCTCACGGCAACCGCAACGCTCACGTGAAGAGGAAAACCACAACCTGCGGAATGCCGCGTGGCGGCGGGGCGCCTCCATGCTCCCGGTCAGGAGCGCCCGCCTGCGGGGCGCCGCCTGCGGGTCGTCGCCCCCGGGTCCTGGCAGGACCCGGCTCAGCGTCGCCGTCCGTCACACATCGTCCTCGGACGGCACGTCCTGGGGCTTCTTGCGCCGCCGCCGGCGGGCGGGCTTGGGCGTTGTTGCACCGGCCTCTGCCGGCCCCGGCGTGTCGAGGGCGCCAGGCGCCGCCTGCACCGGCGCCGCCGGCGCGACGAGGCTGCCGCCTTCGACCGCCGGGGCCCTGTCGGCCATGTGATAGGTGACCTGCGGGAACGGGATCTCGATGCCGCGCTCGTCGAACACCGCCTTGATATGCTCATTATAGGCGCGGCCGACCGACCATTGCGAGCCGGGGCGGGTCTTGATGCGGGCGCGCACGGTGATGGCGCTGTCGCCGAAGGTGGTGATGCCGTGCATCTCCAGCGGCTCGAGGATCTCGGACTTGAAGTCGGTCTGCATCAGCCGGTCAAAGGCGGCATGCATCGCCAGTTTCACCTCGGTCAGGTCGCTGTCATAGGCAACGCCGATCGCCGCCACGTGATAGGCCCAGCCGCGCATGAAGTTCGCCACCCGGTCGACGGTGGAGAAGGGGATCATATGGGCGGCCCCGTCGATGTCGCGCAGGCGCACCGAGCGGATCGTCAGCTTCTCCACGGTGCCGGTGACGCCGCCCAGCGTGACCACGTCGCCCTCGTTCATGGCGTTCTCGAACTGGATGAAGGCGCCGGTGATGATGTCCTGCACCAGCTTCTGCGAGCCGAAGGAGATGGCAAGGCCGAAGACGCCGGCACCGGCGATCAGCGGGCCGATATTGACGCCGATCTCCGACAGGGTGAGCAGCGCGATCATCACCAGCAGCAGGATCGAGAAGGCGTTGCGGAACAGGTTGAACAGCGTCTTCTCGCGCGAGGTCGGCAACCGGCCGCGCGGATTGAGGCGCAGGTCCACCCAGGACATCACGGCGAGCCAGATCAGGAAGCCGATGCCCAGGATGATGCCGGCGGAGGCCAGCCGGCTGACCAGGTCCTGGCCGTCGCTGGAGTGGAACCAGGACAGGGCGTCGACCGTGCCCCAGGCGTGCAGGATGCCGAGCACGACGCCGACGAAGACGGCGAGGCGGACCAGCGAGAGCACCCTCGGCACGAAGGTGTTGAGCCGCCGCTCCAGCATCGGCAGCCGCTCGTGGATGTTCTGCGGCAGGTGTACGCCGCCGGCGATGGTCCGGGTCAGCGCCAGCGAGACGATGGTGCCGACCATCACCGTCAGCACCGACAGGCCGGTGGCGCGGACCATGAAGGTGACGGCGTCGAACGGGCGGGACAGCCAGACGCCGAGCAGCATCAGCACATAGACGATGGCGACCAGGTGCCAGATGCGGGCCGCGACCTCCACCAGGCCGGTGGCGACGACGTTGGACTGGCGTTCGGCATAGGCGAGGATCCGCTCGCGGGTGTCCTGGCGGTTGCGCAGGACCGCGACGATCGCGATGGCGACGCTGGCCAGCACGATTATCATCCGCAGCGAATCGGCGAGCAGGAAGGAGATGTTGCTGGCGACCAGCGGCACCGCCACCATCGTCCCGTAGCCGAGCAGGTTGTAGATGACGAAGAGCCAGCGCCGCCAGTACAGAGCCTGTTCGTCGTCGAGCGGGACGAGGCGCAGGATGGTGAATTCCGGGCTGAGGGCGAAGCGGGTCAGCACCTTCGCCACCTGGGTGAAGAAGAAGGCGTTGAGGAACAGCGATTCCACCAGTTCGACGCGGCCCCTCGTGTCGCCGGCATAAAGGGCGATCGCATAGCCGGCGCCGAGCGCGATGGCGACGACGATCGCCTCCGCCACGAGATGGAGAACCAGCAGCACGACGCGCCGCAGCACCGTGACCGAGCTGCCGTCGCCGATCAGCCGGGCAAACAGCCGGTCGGCGAGCCGGTGCAGCAGCGAGACGATCGCGAACACGGCGAAGGCGAGCACGGCCAGCCGCAGCACGATGCTCTGGACACGCTCCCAGTTGGCGCCGGCGCTGTAGGCGAGCGCGGTCGGCAGCGAGGTGAAGGAGCGGGCGATCCGCTGCGCATAGACCATGCCCTCGCCGAGCACGTTCTGGGTCGCGGCGGCGATGCGCAGCGCAATATGGGTCGGCTGGCGCGGAAACTCGGCCGCCTCCGCTGCGTCCGGCGCGGGCTCGGCCGGCGGAGGTTCCGGGGCATTTTCCGGCGCGGCGGGGGGCGCTGCCGGCGGCGGCGTGCCTGCGGTCGGCGGGGCGTTTCGCAGATAGTCGATCAGCGCGTCGCGGGCGCCCGGATCCTGCAGCAGGCGGATCAAGGCTTCCGCGTCCTGGCGGGCGCCGGCCTGCGGGTCCGCGTCCCCTGCGCCGTCCGCCTGGCTGCCTGCCTGACCTGGCGCCTGACCGGGCGCCTGACCTGTCGCGGGGCCGCCCGGCTGCTGGCCGGATTGCTGGCCAGTCTGGGCGAAGCCCGGTCCGACATGGGCGGCCGACAGCAGCAGAACGGCGGCGAACAGGAGGGCGAGGAGACGGGTCAGGCGTCCGTGGAAGGGCATGCGGCTTCCTTCTTGTGCCGCGCCGGCGTCCCTGCCTCGCCCGGAAGATGAGGACGGGACCGCATGGCGAGCGGTGGCGGAGGCGGCAGGAATGGCCGCCTCCTCCCGGAGGGTTCCCCTAACTCCTACCCGATAGGGGCGTGCCGTCAACCAGACGGGGTCCTGCGGCATCCTCGCCGATGCCTTCGGGAAGCAGCGCCGCCGGCAGGTTCTGATAGGCGACGGGGCGCAGGAATCTGAGGATCGCGCGCGATCCGACCGAGGTCGAGCGGGTGTCGGTGGAGGCGGGATAGGGGCCGCCATGCATCATCGCATGGCAGACCTCGACGCCGGTGGAAAAGCCGTTGGCGAGCAGGCGGCCGGCCTTGCGCTCCAGCACCGGAACCAGCTTGCGGGCAATCGCCATGTCGGCCTCGTCCGCCGTCTCCAGCAGCAAGGTGGCGGTGAGCTGGCCTTCAAGGGCGGCAGCGACCGCGAGGCGCTCGTCCTCGCTGCGGCAGCGCACGACGACGGCCGCCGGGCCGAAGACCTCTTCCTGCAGGGCGTGCGAGGCAAGGAAGGCTGTGGCCGTCGTCTCGAACACGGCCGGCGTGACGTGACAGGCGCCGGGGCCTTCGCCGGCCGGCGCGGCGGAGATCCGTGCCGACAGCGCCGCATCCTGCGCCCGGGTGCCGACGGCGCGGCGATAGGCGCCGGCAATGGCGGGGGTCAGCATGGCCTGCGCCGGCATGCCGGCAAGCACCGCGTCGGCGGCGGACAGGAACGCCTCCAGCCCTTCGCTCTCCAGCGCCACCACGACGCCGGGATTGGTGCAGAACTGGCCGGTGCCGAGCGTCAGCGAGCGGGCCCAGTCTGCGCCGAGTGTCGCCGCGCGTGCGGCGAGCGCCGCCGGCAGGGCGAAGACCGGGTTGATCGAGCCGAGTTCGCCATAGAAGGGGATCGGCTGCGGCCGCGAGACGGCGATGTCGAACAGCGCCCGGCCGCCGCGCAGCGACCCGGTGAAGCCGACGGCGGTGATCAGCGGATGGGCGACGAGAGCGGCGCCCGAGGCATGGCCCGCGCCCTGCAGCAGCGAGAAGGTGCCGGCCGGCATGTTGCAGGCGCGGATCGCGGCGGCGACGGCGCGGGCGACCAGCTCGGCGGTGCCGGGATGGGCGGGATGGCCCTTGACCACGACCGGGCAGCCGGCGGCGAGCGCCGAGGCGGTGTCGCCGCCGGTGGTCGAGAAGGCGAGGGGGAAGTTGGAGGCGCCGAAGACGGCGACGGGGCCGAGCGGGCGCAGGATCGAGCGGATCTCGGGACGCGGCAGCGGCGTGCGGTCCGGCTGCGCCGTGTCGATGCGGGCGTCGAAGCAGTGGCCGGCCTCGATCCAGTCGGCGAAGAAGCGCAACTGGCCGGTGGTGCGGCCGAGCTCGCCGGTCAGGCGGGCCTCCGGCAGGCCGCTCTCGCGCATGGCGCGGGCGACGATGGCGGGGCCGTCGATCTCCATCTCGCGGGCGATGCGGCGCAGGAAGGCGGCGCGCTCGGCGACGGGACGGGCGGCATAGTCGGCAAAGGCGGCCTCGGCGGCGCGGGCCGCGCGGTCGACTAGGGCCGCGTCGGCCTCCGCGAAGGCCGGGGCGAGCTGCTCGCCGGTTGCGGGGTCGAGGGCGTGAAACGCACCCGTTCCGGCGATCCAGTCGCCGGCAACAAGGTGATGACCGTTCGGCATGGGTATCTCCAGCGCGTCGGGGTTGGCAGGCGGGTTTCGGGCAACGTATCGCCCCGAGTACTCGACTAGTGATATATCAGAGTGAAATCAACCAGTCGATCCGCAGTGCGAGGGCAGCCGGCGGCAATCGGCGCGGCAGGGGTGGCCGGATGGGGCGAGGCCGGCCGGAAACGACCGGATCGCTCGAAACCGCGCCTCGACCGACAAGGGATTGGTAACCATCCCGTGTCAGGCTGATCCGGCCGCAGAAGGAAACCGGATGCTCAACGAACTGTTGAAGCTCGCTCGCACCACGACTCGCGAGGCGCGCCGCAGGTTGCTGCAGCGCGTGGCGGACCTTTTTCTGGAGCGCGTCGGCGAGCACAGCGACGCGGAACTGCGGCTCTTCAGCGACATCATCATGAAGCTGCTCGACGACGCCGGGTTGAAGGACCGGGCGCATCTGTCGAAGCGGATGGCGCCCTGGAGCCAGACGCCGCATCCGATCGCCTACCGGCTGGCGACGGACGAGATCCTGGTCGCCTCGCCGATGCTCGAGCTCAGTCCGGCGTTGACGGAGGCCGATCTCGTCAAGATCGCCCGGCGGATGCCGGAAAGCCATCTGCTGGCGGTGGCCCGCCGCGCCGACCTGCCCTGCCGGGTGTCCGATGCGCTGGTCGAGCGCGGGCCGACCAGGGTGTGGCGAGCGGTGGCGGAGAACCGGCGCAGCGGCCTGTCGGACTGGGCGCTGCGGACGCTGGCCAAGCGGGCGCTGTCCGACACCCGCCTGCGGGAGAGCGTCGCAGTGCGCGGCGATTTGACGCCGCTGATCTGCGAGTGGCTGCTGCCGCATGTCAACGCCCCGACCCGGGCGCGTCTCGAGGCGATCCTCAGCGGCGCCGATCCGCGCGAATTGTCGGCGCCGGATCTGGACAGCGAGGAACTGCGGACGAAATACAACCTGTTCATGGAGTCCTGCGACGTCGACGAGGCCTGGCGACTGGTGCAGGACGGCACCTACAGCTTCGGCTCGATCGTGCTGGTGCTGCTGGCCGAAGGGCGGCAGGGCGATGCCTTCGACCTGTTGTCGCGCCGCACGCGCGAGAGCGTCGGCGCGGTGCAGCGGGCGGTGTTCCAGGCCGGCATCGACGAGCTGATCGGCCTGTGCCGGGTCGCGGGAACCTCCGACCAGGTGTTCCTGGCGCTGGCGCATCTGCGCTGCCGCCACCTCGGCATTCCCGAGACCCAGGCAATGCGCTGGCTCGATGCCTATCGCCGCTCGAAGCCGGCCGTGGAGGCGGGCAGCGGGACGGGCATCGGCGCAGGGGGCGGCATGGCGCAGCCGCGCAGCCACCGGCCGAACGGGGCACCGCTTTCCTGATCCCTGCGCTCAGCGGCTGCGGGCGAGGATGGCCGCGGCGAGAGCGGTCGTCAGCGTCGCCGCCGCATAGAACCACAGGCCGGGCAGGGTGATCGCCGAGGCAAGGCCGCTGGTCTTGGCGGCGAAGACGACGAGCGCCACCAGCATCACGTCCATCATCGACCACTTGCCGAGCGCATGCATCAAGGCGTGGCCGATCCCCGAGCGGCCGGCCACCGCCGCCACGTGCAGGGCGAGGATCTTGACCGCCGGAAAGGCGATGGAGAACAGGCCCACCACGACCGCGAGCAGCGTCTCGCCGTCGCGCCACAGGCCGGAAACGAGAGCCAGCAGCGCCGGTCGGTCGGTGAGGAAATAGAAGCGCTCCAGCTCGATCAGCGGCAGGGTCAGGCCGAGGATGAAGCAGGTTGTGGCCGCCGGCAGCAGCAGGGCAAGGATGAGGCGCATGGTTCAGCCGTCCTGCAAGGCCGCATCCGCGGGGGCATCGGCCGCCTCATGCACCAGGTGCAGCAGCGGATAGGGCCGGCCCTGGTCGTCGCGCTCCGAGCGGCCGGCGACGGTGAAGCCGAGGCGGGCATAGAAGGCGGCAGCGCCCGCGTTTTGCTCGTTGACATCGGTCACGAGGCGGGGAAACTGCGCCAGCGCATGGGCAACGAGCGCGCGTCCCGCGCCCCGGCCATGGGCGGCCGGATCGATGAACAGCGCGTCGAGATGACCTTCGCTCAGCACCATGAAGCCGGCCACCGTGCCGTCCCGGTCGACAGCGAAGGTCAGCGGCACCTCCGGCAGGAAGCCGCGCACCATCGCCTCGATCTCCGCGAGGTCGTCGGGGGCCAGGAAATCGTGGGTGGCCGCGACCGCGCGCCGCCAGATCGCGATGGCCGTTGCGCTTTCGCCCGCGCTTGCGTCTCGTATCGTCCACATGGCGCTGCTATCCCATGCGGCGATCTTTCGCGCAAATGCAAAAGGGCCCGCGCTGCGGGCCCTTTGGGAAAGTGTGGCGGGAGAGTGTTCCGAGCCGGTCGCGGGCCGCGCGCGGGCGGCGGTGCTCAGATCCGGGTCTTGCGACGGGAGGCGACCTCGTCGAGATCGTCCTGCTCGGCCGCTTCGCGCTCCTGGCGCTCGCGGATCTGGTCGCGCTCTTCCAGCAGCTCGAACTTCTTCAGCTCCTCCAGCGCCTCGCGCAGGTCCTCGCGTGCCGCCTCGAGCTGGCCGTTCAACTCCTCTGCCGAGTTGAGCAGGTTGTCGCGGCGCTGGGCGGCGGCCTTGGCGAAGGTCGGATAGGCGAAGTGGGTCACGTCGGTGATGCCGACGCGCTCCTGTTCGGCGAGGATCTGGTCGTCCAGCTCGCGGGCCATGCGCTTGAACTCGTCGACCATCGACTCGATCTGGGCCAGTTGGCGACGACGCTCGTCGACCTGAAACTGCTTCAGGCGAATGAGACTCTCACGCGACTTCATTACTCAGTACTCCCGTTGCGCAGGCCAACTTAAGCGAGAGTCATTTCCAAAAGGTTGGCAAGTTCACTATAGCCCTCGGCGATCGTACTTGCATCGCCCTTCGACTGGCCGAGAAAGGTTTCCAGCCGGTCGTGGCGGAAGATCGCCTCGTCGACCACCGGGTCCGAGCCGCGCCGATAGGCGCCGAGGCGGATCAGCTCCTCCATGTCGGAATAGGTCGCCATCAGCGCCCGCGCCTTGCGCAGCACCGGCTGGACCGGCTCCGGCACGCAGCGCGGCATGGTGCGCGAGACCGACTTCAGCACATTGATCGCCGGATAGCGGCCGCGCTCGGCGATGGCCCGTTCCATGACGATATGGCCGTCGAGAATGCCGCGCACCGCGTCGGCGACCGGCTCGTTGTGGTTGTCGCCCTCTACCAGCACGGTGAACAGGCCGGTGATCGAGCCCGATCCCGGCCGCCCCGGCCCGGCGCGTTCCAGCAGCTTCGGCAGTTCGGTGAAGACCGTCGGCGTGTAGCCCTTGGAGGTCGGCGGCTCGCCGATCGACAGGCCGATCTCGCGCTGGGCCATGGCGAAGCGGGTGACGGAGTCCATCATGCACATGACGTTGCGCCCGGCATCGCGGAAATATTCGGCGACGGTCATCGTCAGATAGGCGGCCTGGCGCCGCATCAGCACGCTCTCGTCGGAGGTGGCGACGACGACGACCGAGCGGGCAAGGCCTTCCGGCCCCAGGTCGTCCTCGATGAATTCCTGCACCTCGCGGCCGCGCTCGCCGATCAGGCCGATCACCGCGACATCGGCGGCCATGTTGCGGGCGATCATCGACATCAGCACCGACTTGCCGACGCCGGAGCCGGCGAAGATGCCCATGCGCTGGCCCTCGCAGCAGGTGACGAAGGTGTTGAGCGCGCGGATGCCGAGATCGAGCGGCGGGCCGACGCGGCCGCGCTCGCCGGCGGCCGGCGGGGGGCTGCGCAGCCGCCGCGGCTCGCCGCCA
>NZ_FYAW01000045.1:0-1268 GCF_900185735.1 Stappia sp. P2PMeth1
TGGTCTGCCCCCAAAGGGTGGTCCAGTTTTAGTCTTAGTGCATGATCGGCTTTTCGGCTATTGCCTGGGCAGATGGAGGTGCCGATCCGGGCGGTGGCGCGGGCCAGATAATAGCCTCCGGTGCTGGTGGTCTGTAACCAAGCGATGAATGCGGCCGCTCAGTGTTGTAGTAGCGTCTCCATGCCTCGATGATGACCTTTGCCTCAGCGAGGCTGTAGAAGATTTCGCCGTTGAGCAGCTCGTCGCGCAGCTTCGAGTTGAAGCTCTCGCAGTAGCCGTTCTCCCATGGGCTGCCCGGCTCGATGAACGCGGTATTTGCGCCGACAGCAGCGATCCACTCGCGCACCGCCTTGGCGATGAACTCCGGACCATTGTCGGAACGAACATGGCCCGGCACACCACGCAGGATGAACAGGTCCGATAGGGCGTCGATGACGTCGGTCGAGTTGAGCTTTCGATCGATGCGGATCGCCAGGCACTCCCGGGTGAACTCGTCGATGATGTTGAGCATGCGGAACTTGCCTCCATCGTGGGTTCGGTCCTCGACAAAATCATAGGACCAGACATGGTTGGGATGAGCAGGCCGAAGCCGGAGGCACGATCCGTCATTCAGCCAGAGACGTCTTCTCTTCGGTTGTTTCTGGGGAACCTTCAGCCCCTCCCGCCGCCAGATGCGCTCGACGCGTTTGGCGTTCACCGTCCAGCCCTCGGACCGCAGCATCGCCGTTATCCGACGATAGCCATAGCGGCCGTAGCATGAGGCTAGCCGGATGATGTCGGCGGTCAACGCCTCTTCATCCGGCCTGCCTCTGGGCTTCTTGCGCTGGGTCGAACGGTGCTGGCCGAGAACCTTGCACGCAAAGCGCTCCGAGACGGAGAACTTCGCCATGATATGATCGACGCAGCGCCGACGGCGGGTGGGGCTCAGTAGTTTCCCGAGGCGGCCTCTTTGAGGATCAGCTTCTCGAGCGTCAGATCCGACACCGCCTTGCGAAGACGGTCGTTCTCTTTCTCAAGCTCCTTGAGACGCTTCACCTGATCGCCTTTCAGGCCGCCGAACTCCTTGCGCCAACGGTAATACGTGAACTGGGTCACGCCGATCGAACGAACCGCTTCGCCAACCGATCTTCCTTGCGACAACAGAACATCGACCTGGCGCAGCTTGGCGACGATCTCTTCGGGCTTGTGCTTCTTCTGGGGCATTCCAACGTCCTCTCTACGGCTCAATAGCCTACTTCAGGGAGGACCACTTTTCAGGGGGCAGACCA